>NZ_JASKYT010000356.1:0-6346 GCF_041028275.1 Streptomyces sp. PU-14G | reverse complement strand
AGACGGGGCGGGTGGCCCGGGGCGGACATCCGCCCGGGGGCGGACCTCCCGGCGAGGGCGTGGCCGGGCCCTCAGGGCCGCCGTCCGGACGTTTCCGCGTCTCCCGGGGACACGTTCTCCGAGCTCCGCCGAGAGCGGCCTCCGGGCCCCTGCCGCCGCGTGCGGTCGGACACCCTGTGGGCGTGTCCGACCGCACGGGACGGCCCGTGGCCAGCGCCGCGGACGGCCGCCGCACTCCGGGCGAGTGCCCCGGGCGAGTGCCCCGGGCGAGCCGGGGCGCCCGGCCGCACCGGACGAGCCGCAGGATCAGGCGAGGCCGAGGCGCTCGGCCGCCGCGTCGGCGTCGACGGGGACCACGATGGGCTGCGGCGCACCGGCCACCGCCCAGTCCGGATCCTTGAGGCCGTTGCCGGTGACGGTGCAGACGATGCGCTGCCCCGCCTCGACCTTGCCCTCCTCGGCGGCCTGGATCAGCCCGGCGACCGACGCGGCCGAGGCGGGCTCCACGAACACGCCCTCCTGCGCGGCCAACAGGCGGTAGGCCCGCAGGATCTGACGGTCGGTCACCATGTCGATGAAGCCGGCCGACTCGTCGCGCGCCTGCTCGGCCAGCGTCCAGGAGGCCGGGTTGCCGATCCGGATGGCGGTGGCGATGGTGCTCGGCTCCGTGACGGCCTCACCCCGCACGATCGGCGCCGCGCCGGACGCCTGGTAGCCCCACATGCGCGGCGCACGGGTGGCGGGCCCGTCCTCGTGGTACTCGCGGTAGCCCTTCCAGTAGGCGGTGATGTTGCCCGCGTTGCCCACCGGCAGGACGTGGATGTCGGGTGCGTCGCCGAGCATGTCGACGATCTCGAACGCCGCGGTCTTCTGCCCCTCGATCCGGACCGGGTTGACCGAATTGACCAGCGAGACCGGGTACTTGTCCGACAGGCCGCGGGCCAGCTCCAGGCAGTCGTCGAAGTTGCCGTCCACCTGGAGGATCTTGGCGCCGTGCACCAGCGCCTGGCCCATCTTGCCCAGCGCGATCTTGCCCTGCGGCACCAGGACGGCGCAGACCATGCCGGCCCGTACCGCGTACGCGGCGGCCGAGGCGGAGGTGTTGCCCGTGGAGGCGCAGATGACGGCCTGGGCGCCCTCCTCCTTGGCGCGGGTGATCGCCATCGTCATCCCGCGGTCCTTGAAGGACCCGGTGGGGTTGGCGCCCTCCACCTTCAGGTGCACGTCGCAGCCGGTCAGCTCGGAGAGCACCCGCGCGGGCACCAGCGGCGTGCCGCCCTCGCGGAGCGTGACGGGAGTGGTGTCGGGAGCGACCGGGAGGCGGTCCCGGTACTCCTCGATGATGCCGCGCCACTGCGGGCGCCCCGCACCACGGGCGGGCGCGGACGCCTCTTCGGGGATCTGAGACATCTCAGGCTCCATGACGGTCACTGTTCCTTGGCTCCCTTACTGACCCTTGTCCGGCGCTGCCCACCGCGCCGGGCTGTTCGCGCTGCCCACCGTCCGCACGCGGGGGTCTCGCGCACGCTCACTCGCCCTCGACCCGCATGATGCTGGCCACCCCGCGCACCGTGTCGAGACCGCGCAGTGCCTCGACGGTGGCGCTGAGCGCCGCGTCCTGGGCCCGGTGGGTGACGACGACGAGCCAGGCCCCGTCGTGCGGTCCTTCCTTCCCCTTCTGGCGCACGGTGTCGATGGAGACGCCGTGCTCGGCGAAGACGGTTGCGACCTGCGCGAGGACGCCGGGTTTGTCGGCGACGTCCAGGCTGATGTGGTAACGGGTGACCACCTCGCCCATGGGGGAAACCGGCAGCTGCGCGTACGCGGACTCGCCGGGCCCCCTGCCGCCGCTGAGCTTGTTGCGGCAGGCGGCCACCAGGTCGCCGAGCACCGCCGAGGCGGTGGGCGAGCCGCCGGCGCCGGGGCCGTAGAACATCAGCTGCCCGGCCGCCTCCGACTCGACGAAGACCGCGTTGTAGGCCTCACGCACCGAGGCGAGCGGATGGCTGAGCGGGATCATCGCCGGGTGCACCCGCGCGGTCACCGAGCGGCCGTCCGCCGCGCGCTCGCAGATGGCCAGCAGCTTGACGGTGCAGCCCATGCGCTTCGCGGAGGCGATGTCGGCGGCCGTCACGTCGGCAAGGCCCTCGCGGTGCACGTCGTCGAGGCGCACCCGGGTGTGGAAGGCGATACCCGCGAGGATGGCCGCCTTCGCGGCGGCGTCGAAGCCCTCCACGTCGGCGGTGGGGTCGGCCTCCGCGTAACCGAGCGCGGTCGCCTCGTCCAGCGCCTCGCTGTAGCCGGCGCCGGTGGACTCCATGCGGTCGAGGATGAAGTTGGTGGTGCCGTTGACGATGCCCAGGACGCGGCCCACCTCGTCACCGGCCAGGGACTCGCGCAGCGGCCGTACCAGCGGGATGGCGGCGGCCACGGCCGCCTCGTAGTAGAGGTCGACGCCGTGTTTCTCGGCGGACTCGTGGAGCGTCGCACCGTCCTCGGCCAGCAGCGCCTTGTTCGCCGTCACGACGCTGGCACCGTGCTCGAACGCCGAGGTGATCAGGGACCGTGCCGGCTCGATGCCGCCGATGACCTCGACCGCGACGTCGATGTCCTCGCGGGCCGCCAGTGCCGCCGCGTCGGTGGTGACCAGGTCCGGGTCGATGCCCGCGCGGACGCGGTCGGGGCGGCGGACGGCGACCCCGGCCAGTTCGAGGGGGGCGCCGATCCGCTGGGCGAGGTCGTCCGCGTGCGTCGTCATGATGCGTGCCACCTCTGAGCCGACGACCCCACAGCCCAGCAGCGCCACCTTCAGCGGACGCGTACGCATCATTCGACCTCTTTTTCCGTCTGTCTTCCGTCTGTTTTCCGTCTGACTTCTCGTCTGACGTCCGTCTCTCCCGAGCACAGCTGTCGGTGCTCAAGTCTCACTTACCGGACCGGAGATTCCACGCCGGGTCCAGTATGTGGGACGTATATCTCGCTAACCGACATCGAGTCGCAGGAGATCCTCCTCCGTCTCGCGCCGCACGATCTCCCGCGCCTGCCCGTCCCGCACAGCGACCACCGGCGGACGCAGCGCGTGGTTGTAGTTGCTGGCCATCGACCGGCAGTACGCCCCCGTGGCCGGCACGGCCAGCAGATCACCCGGCGCCAGGTCGGCGGGCAGGAACGCGTCCCGCACCACGATGTCACCGCTCTCGCAGTGCTTGCCGACCACCCGGCTGAGCATCGGCTCCGCCTCGGAGGAACGGGAGACCAGCGCCACCGTGTACTCGGCGTCGTAGAGCGCCGTGCGGATGTTGTCCGACATGCCGCCGTCCACGCTCACGTACGTCCGCAGCCCCTCCAGCTCCTTGAGGGTGCCGACCTCGTACAGCGTGAACGCCGTCGGGCCCACGATCGCCCGCCCCGGCTCCACCGACAGCCGCGGCACCGCCAGCCCCGCCGCCTCGCACTCGCGCGTCACGATGTCCCCGAGCGCCTTGGCGATCTCGTGCGGCTCCCGCGGATCGTCCTCGGGCGTGTACGCGATCCCCAGACCGCCGCCCAGGTCGATCTCCGGCAGCTCCACACCGTGCTCGTCCCGCACCTCGGTCAGCAGACCCACCACGCGGCGGGCCGACACCTCGAAGCCCGCCATGTCGAAGATCTGCGAGCCGATGTGCGAGTGGATACCCGTCAGCTCCAGGCTCTCCAGCCCCAGTACCCGGCGCACCGCCTCGGCCGCCTGTCCCCCCGCGAGCGCCAGACCGAACTTCTGGTCCTCGTGCGCCGTCGCGATGAACTCGTGCGTGTGCGCCTCGACACCCACCGTCACCCGGATCTGCACCGGCTGCCGCCGCCCCAGCCCCCTGGCGACGTGCGCGACACGGGCGATCTCCTGGAAGGAGTCCAGCACGATCCGGCCCACCCCGGCCTCGATGGCCCGGGCGATCTCCTCGGTCGACTTGTTGTTGCCGTGCAGCGCGATGCGCTCCGGCGGCATCCCGGCGGCCAGCGCCGTCGCCAGCTCGCCCCCCGAACACACGTCGAGGTTCAGCCCCTCCTCGTGCAGCCAGCGCACGACCGCGCGCGAGAGGAAGGCCTTGCCCGCGTAGAAGACGTCGGCGTCCGGCCCGAAGGCGTCCCGCCACGCGCGGCAGCGGGCACGGAAGTCTCCCTCGTCCATCACGTACGCCGGCGTGCCGAACTCCTCGGCGAGCGCGCGGACGTCCAGCCCGCCGACAGCGACGGCGCCCTCGCCGCCGCGCTCGACGGACTGCGCCCACACGCGGGGGTCGAGCGCGTTGAGGTCGGCGGGAGGCGCCGTGAAGTGGCCCTCGGGGAGAACGTCGCCGTGACGGGGTCCTGCGGGGTGTGCGGAACGGCTCATGATCTGGAGTCCCTGTGTCCCTTGTTTCGCAAGTCTCAAAGATGTGCGGGTGCGGTGACGCCGAGCTGGGACAGGCCGCCTGCCAGCACCGCTCCGGTGGCCTCGGCGAGGGCCAGCCGGCCGCGGTGGGCGGCCCCGGGTTTCTCCTCACCGCGCGGCAACGGCTCAGCCGTCTCCTGGAACACCGCGAAGGCCCCCGCCACGGCATCCAGGTGCCGGGCGAGCCGTCCAGGCGCCGTGATCCGCGCCCTGTCGGCCAGCAACGCCAGCAGCCTGGCGCCGGCCGGCTCCGGCCAATCCGCGTCCTCGGCGACCGGCTCCACGCCGAGCCGCCTCCCGTTCCGCAACAGCGCGCAGCTGCGCGCGTGGGCGTACTGCACCCGGAACAGCGAACTCGAACGCTCCGTGCGCACAGCCAGCGCCGCCGGAGACTCCCCCGTGCACTCCGCCCACCGGGAGATGTCACGGGCAGGCGCGTCGAGCGGAACGACACCGGGCTCCACCACGGGGTCCGGCGCCCCCGCCGGCCTCCCCGCCGCGAGACCGCGCACGAGCGCCGCACGGGCCTGCGGGGTCAGCGTGACGTTGATGAACCCGTCACCGACGACACGGGCGTCGGCGATGGCCCTCTCGACGACGGAACCCACGGCAACGGGCCCCACGGCAACGGGCCCCTCGACGGCGGGGGCCGCAGCGCCCCGCCTGTCGACGGTTGGGTCCACGGCAACCGGCCTCTCGACGGCGGGGGACCCGGCAACCGGCCTCTCGACGGCTGGGGACCCGGCAACCGGCCTCTCGACGGCGGGGTCCACGGCTACCGGCCTGTCGGCAACCGGATCTGCGGCACCAGTCCCTCCAGGGGCTGTCTGCCCGGAGGCCACACCTGCGAGCAGGTCATCTCCGGAGGCCATCCCTGCGAACGCCCCGTCCCGACCTGCCTCGGGCTCGACCAGACGCGCACACACCAGCTCCGCGATCTCGCGCGGAGAACGCCCGGTGAGCGCGGCGGCGCGGAAAGCGACCCCGGTCGCGTAGTCCCCGCCTCCCCGCCGCGGCGGGGACTCGACGACAACGGGCACATCCCGCACGTCCTCGGGACCGTCGACGCCGCGAAGATTCCACACGCCCTCGAGGTCATCACGGAGCGCACGGCACAGCACGTGCCGGATGATGCGCGAGAGCTGGGCGGGTGTCACAGAGCAAGCGTATGGGAGGCGGGGTGGGTACGCGCGAGCCGGTTTCGCCCCCTGGGACGTCGCACAAGCCGCACGCGACAACGCCGACCACATACAGCCGCGTACTGCTCACCGTCCGCGCACCTTGCGGAGCGCTTGCCCTTGGGGTGCGCACACCTGACCCGCCATGCCCTGGGCGGGCACCCTTGCCGTGGACGGGCAACCTTGCCGTGGGCGAGCAGCCCTTGCCGTGGGCGAGCAGCCCGTGAGACATCGACCGTTCGGAACCGCCAACGCCCTCAAGGCCTACGGCTCAACGGCTTCGGTCACGGCTCCCCGACCGCCACCCTCGCCACCCACCGCGGGGTCCGGCCTCCCGTGCATCAGACGGCGCACCATCCGCACCAGATCGACAGGCTCGAACGGCTTCGGCATAAAGACGTCCACGCCTCTCTCCCCGCCGACCACGCCCTCGCTCTCCCACTCGGTGCAGGCGCTCACGAGCGCGAGCGGCAGGTGCCGCGTCCGCGGATCGGCGCGCAACCGCTCCGCCGTACGCACACCGTCCAGACGCGGCATCACCGCATCGAGCGTCACCACGTCGGGCTGGACACGGTGCACCACATCCAGGCACTCGGCACCGTCAGCGGCGGTCACCACCTCGAAGCCCTCCAGCTCGAGGTTGACCCTGATCAACTGCCGGATGACGCTGCTGTCGTCGACAACCAGCACCCGGCCGGACATACCTGGCACACCCAGAAGCCTAGGCGCGCCCCTCCCCCCGCGTCCGGCTTTTGCC
>NZ_JASKYT010000355.1:0-8245 GCF_041028275.1 Streptomyces sp. PU-14G | reverse complement strand
GTAACGCGGGCACCCAGGCGGGCGGGTCACGGGGGTGGCGCCCGCACGCCTGGGTGCCCGCGTTACTCCGTGAGGGCGCGGCGGAGGCGGTCGGGGTCGACGCGCCAGAAGTCGTGCTGGCGGCCGTCGACGAGGACGACGGGGATCTGCTCCCAGTAGGCGCGGTAGAGGTCCTGGTCCTGGTTGATGTCCTTCTCCTCCCAGGCCGCACCCACCTCGTCGCACACCCGCACGATCACGTCGCGCGCCACGTCACACAGATGACACCCGGGCTTCCCGATGAGGGTCACAGTCTTCATGCCCCATTCTCCGCACGTAACGGACCCACCGAACAAACTGGCTATGCTCGCGGCATGGCCCTTCCCGCATGGCTCACCTCTCGCAAGCGCTCCGCGACCGCGCGGAGCGTGCTCGCCGGCGAGGCCGCCGCGGAGGCGGCGCGCAAGCAGGAGCAGGAGCTGGCGGCACAGGCGGTCGAGCGCGAGGGACACGAGGGCGCCGAGGAGGCCGAGTTCCCCGTCGTGGGGGACGTCCGCGGGGCGGCGTTCTTCGACTTGGACAACACCGTGATGCAGGGGGCCGCCCTCTTCCACTTCGGCCGCGGCCTGTACAAGCGCAAGTTCTTCCGCAAGCGCGAACTCACCCGCTTCGCCTGGCAGCAGGCGTACTTCAGGCTCGCGGGCTCCGAGAACGCCGACCACATGCAGGACGCCCGCGAGAGCGCCCTGTCGATCGTCAAGGGCCACCGTGTCCACGAGTTGATGGCGATCGGCGAGGAGATCTACGACGAGTACATGGCCGGCCGCATCTGGCCGGGCACACGCGCGCTGGCGCAGGCGCACCTGGACGCGGGCCAGAAGGTGTGGCTGGTGACGGCGGCGCCGGTGGAGACGGCCACGATCATCGCGCGGCGCCTGGGACTGACCGGCGCGCTGGGGACGGTCGCCGAGTCGGTGGGCGGCGTCTACACGGGGCGGCTGGTCGGGGAGCCGCTGCACGGGCCCGCCAAGGCGGAGGCGGTGCGGGCGCTGGCCGCGGCGGAGGGGCTCGAGCTGGAGCGGTGCGCCGCGTACAGCGATTCGGCGAACGACATTCCGATGCTGTCGCTGGTCGGCCATCCGTATGCGATCAATCCTGACAGCCGACTGCGGGCGCACGCGCGGGAAATGGGCTGGCGGCTGCGGGACTACCGCACGGGCCGGAAGGCGGCCAAGGTGGGCATTCCGGCGGCTGCCGGAGTGGGCGCGCTCGCGGGCGGCGCGGCGGCTGCCGTCGCGGTCCAGCGCCGGCGCCGGTAGGCCTGTCACAAGGGCGGCCGTCCGCGCGTGCGGCCGGCGTGAGGCGCGTGTCCGGCTCGTTCCGGCGCGCGGAACTGCCCGTGCGCCCCTGCCGGGACCCGATCCAGCAGTGTTACCCGGCGTTGTCGCCCGCCAGTCCCGCAGCCAACAGTCGGTCACAAATGATCAGTGAGGCGACATTTCCAGCCAGCCAAGTGATCAGTCTTGGCGGGCGACTCGCGCCTGAAAGCGGCGTCATTCCATAACAGAGCGAACCGAATCGACGATTTTGGCAACTACGTGTAGTGCCGCCTGTACGAAGCGTTATTCTCCTCAGACGCAATTCGGTACCCATCCGTCCCTACGCCGGGTGAATGGTCCCGCACTGCACGTGATGGAAGCTCTGCCTCTGGGAGTCCCGTGTACCCACACGTCGGGGTTGACGCCTCGGGCCTGGCTACGCTGCGCACGACAGTCTTCGACCAACTGCGTGCGTTCGTCCCCACCGCGTACGCCGTCCCTGCCCTCGCCGCAACAGCCGTAACTGTCCCCGCAGGAGCCGCACCTGTCCCCGCAGGCCCCTGCCACGCCCTCGCGCACCGCGCCGCCGGCGCCACGACCCGCACCACCACCACCACGTCCCGCACCGCCACCGCCGGAGGCCGACGCGCCCGGGGGACGGGCGCCACCGCCCGGCGCCCCGCCGCCTCGGACACCGACAGCCGCCGGATGATGGACCTGGTCGAAGCCGCCCAGGCCGGTGAGGCCGAGGCGTTCGGCCGGCTCTACGACCAGTACAGCGACACCGTCTACCGCTACATCTACTACCGGGTCGGCGGCCGGGCGACCGCCGAGGACCTGACCAGTGAGACCTTCCTGCGCGCCCTCCGCCGCATCGGAACCTTCACCTGGCAGGGCCGCGACTTCGGGGCCTGGCTGGTGACCATCGCCCGGAACCTCGTCGCCGACCACTTCAAGTCGAGCCGCTTCCGCCTCGAAGTGACCACCGGCGAGATGCTCGACGCCAACGAGGTGGAACGCTCCCCTGAGGAGTCGGTTCTGGAGTCCCTCTCCAACGCCGCCCTGCTGGAGGCCGTACGTAAGCTCAACCCCCAACAGCAGGAGTGCGTCACGCTCCGATTTCTCCAGGGGCTCTCGGTGGCCGAGACGGCGCGGGTCATGGGCAAGAACGAGGGCGCGATCAAAACCCTCCAGTACCGCGCCGTGCGCACCCTCGCCAGACTCCTCCCCGACGACGCGCGCTGACCGGCCCGTGCCGGTACTGCCGTGCCCGGCACTCCCGCGGGCGTCGCGCACCGGAACACCGGCCAACCCGGTCAACCGGCCACCGGTCACCGGTCACCGGTCACCGGTCACCGGTCACATCATCGTGACATCGGACTCCGTAACCCGACTGGCTTGCGCTCGTTGTGGGGGTTGCAGACTCCCCCAGCCGTGGCCGGCCGGGGCCCGCTCACGCTCGAGCGGACACGGTCGGTCACGCACCCCTTCCTGTGCGGCGGGGAGTCGACCGTGCTGACGAGAGGAGGTGCCGCCGGTGATCGGATCCGTGCCGACCAGCCGACGGGCCATCGCCTTCGCCCAGGCCCTGGACGAGCAGGAGCGCGACGCGGGCGCGGCGGCCGACACAGGGTCCGAGGGCTCCGCGGACCCGGGGAGAAGCGGAGCGGCCCCACCGGGCGCTTCGCCGCGGACACCGGCACGGCACGCGCCGTCCCGGTCGTCGGCCTCTCCCCCGTCGTCGCCGTCCTCGCCCTCCGCGTCGCCCCCGTCCCCGCACAGCCACCGGGCGGGCGGCACCGACCGGCCGCTGCTGCCGCTGGCCGGCGAACTCGCCGCGCTGCCCAGGCCGCAGCTGGACCCCGAGGTCAAGACGGTGCAGCGGGCGCAGCTGATCGCCGCCATGGAGACGGCCTTCGCCGAGGGCGGGACGGCGGCGCAGGACGCGCGGCTTCCCGAACAGCGCGACGGCCGGGCCGCCTCCCGGGCCGGGAGGGGCGGCGCGCACCGCGCACCGAACCCGTTGAGCAAACTGCGCCCCAGGTCCCGGCTGGGCAAGGGGCTGGCGGCGGGCGGCCTGAGCGTCGGTGTGGCGGCGGGCGCCCTCGGCGGGGCCGCGGCGGCCAGCACCGACGCCCTCCCCGGGGACAACCTCTACGGTCTCAAGCGCGGCATGGAGGACCTCAGGCTCGACCTGGCCGGTGACGACGCCGACCGCGGCAGCCTCCTGCTGGACCACGCCTCCACCCGCATGAAGGAGGCCCGCCGTCTGATGGAGCGGGACCGGGCGGGCGCACTCGACCACGAGTCGCTGGCCGAGGTCCGCAGGGCCCTCTCGGGCATGCAGCACGACGCCTCGGAGGGGCACCGCCTGCTGAGCGCGGCCTACCGGCAGGACGGCGACCTGGCACCGATCCGGTCCCTGTCCAGCTTCACCAAGGAGCACCGGGACGGCTGGAGCCGGCTGCGCGACCGGCTGCCGGTACAGCTGCGTGACGTGGGCGAGAAGGTCACCTCCGTCTTCGACGCCATGGACGAGGACGTCACCCCGCTGCGGTCGCTCCTTCCGCGCGGGCCCCAGGACGGGGCGCAGGAGCGCGAGCGGGGCACGAGCGACCGTACGGGCGAGGAGTCGCCGTCCACGGAGCCCTCGACGCCGTCCTCGGACGGCACGCACGGGCAGCGGGAGCGCCGCAGCCAGGAGCCGTCGCCCACCGACTCCCAGCGGCGTGGCGGTGAGGGTCTGCTCGGCGGCGGCCTGCTCCAGCCGTCCGAGAAGCCCGAACGCGGTGACGATCCCACGGGCTCCCGTTCGGGTTCCGCCTCGGGTGGCTCCGCCACGCCGGGCGGCGAGCCCGAGATCACGCTCCCGCCGATCGTGCCGGAGGTGCTGCCGGGCCTGGGCCTGGACGACCGCGAGAAGTGAGGCGCGCCCGGCGCGCGACGAGGGGGGCACCGACGAGCGTCGGTGCCCCCCTCGCGGTTGCCGTGTCCCCGCTCAGCCCTCTTCCCAGCTCGCGCTGCCCGCGCCGGTGCTGGCCGGGCCGCACTCGAAGCCCGAGGTGCCGGTGGCGCCGGGGTTCAGCGTGACCCAGTTGCCCGCTCCGTCGAAGGCCCGCCCGCACACCACGGTGACGCGGAAGGCGACGGACTGGCTGGTGTTGTTGCGGCAGGCCGCCCAGCCCTGCCGCCCCGAGGTCTTGGTGTTGCAGTCCAGCACGTTGTTGGCGGATACGGGCGGGGCGTCCGCAGCCGACGCCGTGCCGGCGAGCGGAACCACCGTCGCCGCACCGGCCATCAGGGTCGCCGCAAGCACGCGCTTCATGTTCCTACTCCCTCGTTCAGCGATGGACGTCCTCGGCCGGATCTGCTCGCCGGCCGACGTCCCTCACCGAACCAGTGCGCCGCGCACGTGCCCACCTGTCACCCGTCAGGGTCCGCACCGGGGGCTCGCCTCGCGGCCGTCAGAAGAAGACCGAGCGGCGCCGCACGAGCAGCTTGTAGAGGGTGTGCTGAATCGTTTCCCGTACCTGGTCGGTCAGGTTGAACATCAGCATCGGGTCCTCCGCCGCCTGAGGCGGGTGGCCCTCGGTGGGCAGCGGCTCGCCGAACTGGATGGTCCACTTCGTCGGCAGCGGCACAGCGCCCAGCGGGCCGAGCCAGGGGAAGGTGGGCGTGAGAGGGAAGTACGGGAAGCCCAGCAGCCGCGCGAGCGTACGCGAGTTGCCGATCATCGGGTAGATCTCCTCGGCGCCCACGATCGAGCAGGGCACGATGGGCGCGCCCGCCCGCAGCGCCGTCGAGACGAAGCCGCCCCGCCCGAACCGCTGGAGTTTGTAGCGGTCGGCGAACGGCTTGCCGAGCCCCTTGAAGCCCTCCGGCATCACGCCGACGACCTCGCCGCGCTCCAGCAGCGTCTGCGCGTCCTCCGCGCAGGCGAGCGTGTGTCCGGCCTTGCGGGCCAGCTCGTTGACGACGGGCAGCATGAACACCAGGTCGGCGCCGAGCAGTCGCAGGTGGCGGTCCGCGGGGTGGTGGTCGTGGACGGCGACCTGGAGCATGAGCCCGTCCAGCGGCAGCGTCCCGGAGTGGTTGGCGACCACCAGCGCGGCCCCCTCGGCCGGTATGTTCTCCACCCCCCGCACCTCGACGCGGAAGTACTTCTCGAACACGGGGCGCAGCAGCGACATCAGGACCTGGTCGGTCAGTTCCTCGTCGTAGCCGAAGTCGTCGACCTCGTACTCCCCGGTGACGCGGCGCCGCAGGAACGCCAGCCCCCGCGCCGCCTGCTCCTCCCAGCCGGCTCCCAGCACCCGCTGGAGCAGCCCACTGCCGCCGTCACCGGCCGCGGAGCCCGGCTCCTGCGCACCGCCCGCCGCCTGGCCGGGCTCCTGCGCACCGGCCGCCCCCTGGCCCGGCTCCTGCGCACCGGCCGCTGCCTGGCCGGGGACGGTCGTCAGCGGCGGGTCGGTGTTGCGGCTGCCGGGACGCGTCGTGCGGTCCTGGCGGGTGTGGGCCCGGGTGCGGCGGCCGGGGCCGTCGGGCGCCCGGCCGGAAGCGCCGCGCGGGCGGCCCCTGTCGTCGTCGAAGGGTATGACCTTGGCGTCACCCATCCCGGCGCACCTCCTTCTCGTACCCCGCACCGGCGGCCTGGGCCGACGGTACCGGCTTCCCCGGCAGCAGCCGAGCGAACCGGTCGACGGCCTGCGCCAGCTTCGCCGGCGGCAGCACTCCAGGTCCGCGGTACCTCGCGAAGGCCTCCAGCGTCTGTGCGGTGGTACGGCCCGGCGTGAAGCCCAGCACCTCACGGGCGTGCCCGGTCGCCACCACCCGCCCGTGCGTCAACAGCCGCAGCTGCTCGGGGGAGAAGTCCGCCAGACCGACCGCGCGCAGCGCCCCGCCGCCCCAGCGGATGGCGGGCAGCAGCGTGGGCACCGTCGGCCGCCCCAGCCGCCGGGCGCACTGGGAGAGCGGCAGCACCCCGCCCCCGGCGATGTTGAAGGTGCCCGCGTTGAGGAATCCGGCGCGTGGCTCGGCCGCCGCCAGGCACAGCGCCTCCATCACGTCGTCGTCGTGCACGAACTGCAGCCGGGGGTCGTAGCCCAGTACGGTCGGCAGGACGGGCAGCGAGAAGTAGGCGGCGAGCGGCGACTCGGCGGCGGGGCCGAGGATGTGGGCGAAGCGCAGCACGGTCACGGCGACGTCGGGCCGCCGCCGCGCGAACCCGCGCACGTAGCCCTCGACCTCCACCGCGTCCTTGGCGAAACCCCCGCCCGGCAGGGAGCGCGCCGGGGTCGCCTCGTCGAAGACGGCCGGGTCGCGGGGCGCGGAACCGTACACGCTCGTCGTCGACTTGATCACCAGCCGGCTGACGCTGGGCGCCTTCTGGCAGGCACCGAGCAGCTGCATGGTGCCTATGACGTTGGTCTCCTTGACCGCGCCGCGCCCACCGCCGCCGGGCGTCAGCCCGGTGCCGTGCAGGTCCATGTGGACGACGGTGTCCACGGCGTGCTCGGCCAGCACCTTGCCGATGGCGGGCTGCCGGATGTCGGCCCGCACGAACTCGGCGTCGCCCAACGGGCCGGGCGGCGGGTGGGCGTCCACCCCGACGACCCGGCCCACCCCCGGCTCACGCCGCACACGGCGGGCGAACCGGGCACCGAGCGGCCTGGCCACACCGGTCACGAGCACGACCTTGCCCACATTCCCTCCCTACGCCGCCCCCGGTGCGGCTTACCGCACGACGTGAGCTGCGACGCGTACCCAAAGCAGAACCGCCGCCTTTCTCCCCGCGCGGGGAGAAAGGCGGCGGTCAGTGGCGTGCGGTGCGCTCGCTCACTTCTTGTTGCGACGCTGCACACGCGTCCGCTTCAGCAGCTTGCGGTGCTTCTTCTTCGCCATCCGCTTACGCCGCTTCTTGATGACAGAGCCCACGACTACCCTCGCTCACGGATCATCCCCCACGGGGTGGGGGCGAACTCATTTCGATACTCGGTGCGGGGCGTCCGAGCCCACACGACCTACATGGGGCCACCCTACCCGGCACCGGACAGTGGATGTGAATCGAGGGGTGCCGCCCGCCACCGTCCGCGGCGACGGCCGCATCCGGTGCCGGCCTAAGCGCTCTCCACCCCCACGTAGGACTCCTCGAGGTACTCATGGACGGCCTTCTCCGGGACCCGGAAGGACCTGCCCACCCGGATCGCCGGCAGATGACCGCTGTGCACCAGGCGGTACACGGTCATCTTGGAGACTCGCATCACCGCGGCGACCTCCGCCACGGTCAGGAACACGACCTCGTTCAGAGGGCGTTCGTCAGCAGCCATGTCACACCTGAACCTTCCGCACATGTCGGGCACCGGCTTCCCCTCCGGTGACTCCTGCTCGCATGTGCGCTCTACCCCGGTTCAGGGGCGCGTGATGCAAGTGATGAAGAGGAGCAGCTCTCGCTCGCCTACCGTGACAGACACGCCCGATTGAGTACATAGCGAGTAAGCGCGCGGTAGTAATCGGACTGCGCACCGTCACGCGCTGCCGCTCCTCGGCGCCCTCCTCCGGCCCGCGCCGACCGCTCCGCGCCGTCGCGCGCCACCTCGCCGGCCCCCTCGGCCCGCCGCCCCCACCCGCGCCACTGACCTGCGCCGACACCTCAGCCGTCCTCCCGTTTCCCACCGCTTGCCACCGTCGGACGGCAGCGGCGTCCCCCTCTTCCGCACGGCCCCGACCGCGCGGGGCGCGCGAGCGTGCGCCCCGCTCGCGGGCTCTTCTCCGCACGCCGGTTACGCGAAGCGACGCGACTCCCCGTACGTAGGAGAAGCCGCACTGACGTACCCCGAATCACATCGCTATGTCGACAGGTCACCCCTGCGCCGGTGCTAGTCGGGCCGTCCAGGCGCCGACAGGCGTGGGGCCAATGTGACGTAGTTGTCCAGGAGTCGGCCAGGGGC
>NZ_JASKYT010000354.1:0-7009 GCF_041028275.1 Streptomyces sp. PU-14G | reverse complement strand
GGGCGAAAAGCGTTCGCCGTCCTCGTCCACCGTGGCTACAATCGCGCCCCCCCCCCCCCCCCCCCCCCCCCCCCCCCCCCCCCCCCCCCCCCCGGCGCCGTGGGTCGCACCCACGCCACCGGTCGCCCGCCGGTTGCCGCCGGGGCGACCCTAATCGAGTCCCCGGCGGGAGACGGAAGCGGCACCGTGCGGGCACCACCCGCGCGCCCTTCCCCGCGCCCTCCCCACGCCGTCTCCGCCCCACGCCTCTGGGGCGAAAAGCGTTCGCCGTCCTCGTCCACCGTGGCTACAATCGCGCACTTGCCCCCTCGCGCCGGTTCTCGGCCCTGAGGCGCCCGCCGCACGGAAACCGGCCGGGCTCGTCCACAGACCTGTACGCCCGCACGATGTGACGCCGTACGCCCGCGCGCCCGCACACCGGTACGCAGCGCGGCTGCGGCCTGTCCGCACGCGTGCCCGTGTCCGCCCGGAGGCAACCCGGTGACCGTCCCGCCCGCACCCCGACCGCACCACCCCGAACCCGCCGCCGAGAGCGATCCCCTCACCCGGGAACGTGCCCACCTGTCCGCCTCCCGAGCCGCCCTGCGCGCCATGCGGGCGGACGCCGAGGCGCTCGACATCCGTGACGTGGCAGCGAACTGGGTCAACGCCGAGGTGCTCGCCTCCGGCATCGAGGCCCGTATCGCCTCCCTCGCCGACCTGGCCCACGCGCCGCTGTTCTTCGGCCGCCTCGACTACCGCGCGACACACCCGTCAGACCCGTCCGACCCGTCAGACCTGTCCGAGACGTCCGACGCGTCGGGGCACTCGTTCTACATCGGCCGTCGGCACGTTCACGACGCCGACGGGGACCCCATGGTCGTCGACTGGCGTGCCCCGGTCTCGCAGCCGTTCTACCGCGCCTCGAAGAAGGACCCGCAGAACGTGGCGCTGCGCCGCCGGTTCGGCTACACGAGTGGTGAGCTGACCGCCTACGAAGACGAGCACCTGAGCGATCCTCCACCGGCCTCCGGCCACGAGGTGCCCCCAGAGGGGGAACGCACCAGCGCGCTCCTCCAGGCGGAGATCGAACGGCCCCGCGTCGGCCCGATGCGGGACATCGTCGCCACGATCCAGCCGGAGCAGGACGAGATCGTGCGTGCGGGGCTGGAGGGCACCGTGTGCGTCCAGGGAGCGCCGGGAACGGGCAAGACGGCGGTCGGCCTGCACCGCGTGGCCTATCTGCTGTACGCGCACCGCGAGCGGCTGACCCGTACGGGCACGCTCGTCGTCGGCCCCAACGACTCCTTCCTCCGGTACATCGAACAGGTGCTGCCGGCGCTGGGCGAGGTGGAGGCGCGGCAGACGACCGTCGAGGACCTGGTGGCACGCCCCGACGTGCCGGTGCGCGGCGTCGACGCGGCCGAGGCGGCCCACATCAAGGGCGACGCGCGCATGGCCGAGGTGCTGCGCCGCGCCGTGCGCTGCGGGGTGCGTCCCCTGCCGGCCGAGCCGTGCGTGGTGGTGCGCGGCTCGCGGAGGTGGCGGGTGCCGGCCCACGAAATCGAGGAGCTGGTGCACGAGCTGCTCGCCCGGGACATGCGGTACGGCGCGGCGCGCGACGCGCTGCCGCAGCGGATCGCGCACGCGGTGCTGCTGCGCATGGAGCAGGCCGGGGAAGCCCCCGACGACCGGGTCCAGGACGCCGTCGCGCGGAACGCGGCGGTCAAGGCGGTCGTCAAGGAGGTGTGGCCCGCCGTCGACCCGGCGAAACTGGTGCTGCGGCTGCTGTCGGACCCGGACTTCCTCGCCGAACAGGCCGAGGGCGTGCTGAGCGGGGACGAACAGCGGGCGATCCTGTGGGAGAAGCCGGCGCGGGGCGTCAGGAGCGCCAAGTGGTCCGCCGCGGACGTCGTCCTGGTGGACGAGGCCGCCGACCTGGTGCAGCGCACCCCCTCCCTCGGCCACGTCGTGCTGGACGAGGCGCAGGACCTCTCCGCGATGCAGTACCGGGCGGTGGGGCGGCGCTGTTCCACCGGTTCCGCGACCGTGCTGGGAGACCTGGCGCAGGGCACCACCCCGTGGGCGACCGAGAGCTGGGAGACCGCGCTGGAGCATTTGGGCAAGCCCGGCGCCGTGGTGGAGGAACTGACCGAGGGCTTCCGTGTGCCGCGAGACGTCATCGCCTACGCCTCGCGACTGCTGCCCTCGATCGCGCCCGCGCTGAAGCCCGCCACGTCCGTAAGGGAGTCGCCGGGGGACTTCTCGGTGCTCCGCGCGCCGACGGGAGACGGCCAGGGGGAGGAACTCGCCCTGATGGCGGTGGAGGCCTGCCGGGCCGCGCTGGAGCGGGAGGGCTCGGTCGGGCTGATCGCCGCCGCGTCGCGGCTGCCCGCCGTGACGGGCGCCCTGCGGGCCGCCGGGCTCGGCTTCCTGGCACCCGGCCAGGAGACCAGCGCCGACGCCCGGCTGACCCTCGTTCCGGCGACGCTGGCCAAGGGCCTGGAGTACGACTACGTGGTGCTGGACGAGCCGGCCGCGATCGTGGCGGACGAGCCCGACCGGCGTACCGGGCTGCGACGGCTGTACGTGTCACTGACCCGGGCGGTCTCCGGGCTCGCCGTGGTACACGCCGAACCGCTGCCCGCGGCTCTGACGGGGGAGCCGGCCGAGGACGAGGACGAGGCGTCCAGGGGCGCGAGTACGGCGCCCACGGATGCGGCGTCCGCGGGTGCGGTGACGTCCACGGGCGCGGTGTCCGCGGGGTGCGGCGCCGACGACCGGTGCGTTCGGGGCTGATTCGTCCACAGCGTTGACGGGACACTCGGCGTGAGGCCGTAACGTAGACGTTTGTCCGCTCACGTCCGAGCACGCCAGGAGTCGCGCCGTGCACCACCTTTCCTACGGGGATGTCAAAACTGCCGCCGATCGGGTTGCCGACGGCGTTCGTCCAGTCACGGTCGCGCGTGCGGACGCGGGCTCCCCGGGTGCCGGGCCCGACGCGGGCGGCTTCGAGCTGTACTTCGCGCTGGAGTTCATGCAGTACACCGGCAGCTTCAAGGCGCGCGGCGCGCTCAACTTCCTGCTGGCACACCGCGAGCAGGGCGAACTCCCCGACGCGGGCGTCACCCTGGCCTCCGGCGGCAACGCGGGGCTCGCCTGCGCCTGGGCGGCGCGCGGTCTGGGCGTGCCCGCGACCGTCTTCCTCCCGGAAACCGCCCCGCAGACGAAGGTCGAACGCCTGCGCGCGTACGGCGCCGATGTCCGACTCGCGGGCGACGAGTACGCGGAAGCGGCTGCGGCGTGCGAGGCGTTCGCCGCCGACACCGGCGCCCTACCCTCCCACGCCTACGATCATCCGCTGATCGCGGCGGGCGCGGGCACGATGGTCGAGGAGATCCGCGCCCAGGTTCCGCTGGTCGACACGGTGGTGGTCGCCGTGGGCGGCGGCGGTCTGTTCGCCGGCATCGCCGCCGCCGCCCAGCACCACGGGATCAGGGTCGTGGCCGTCGAGCCGGAGCGCTGCCGCGCCCTGAACGCCGCGCTGGAGGCCGGCCGCGTCGTCGACGTGGAGGTCGACTCCGTCGCCGCCGACTCCCTCGGCGCCCGGCGCGCCACCCCCATGGCGCTGGCCGCCGCGGGCCATCGCAACGTGCGGTCCGTCCTCGTCGGTGACGACGCCGTCGTCGCCGCCCGGCGCGGGCTGTGGGAGCGGTACAGGCTCGCGGTGGAGAACGCCGCGGGCACCGCCGTCGCGGGCGTCGCCGGCGCCGCGGGGAGCGGCAGCGAGCACGCGCCGTACGTGCCCGCGGCCGGGGAGCGGGTCGTGGTGGTGCTGTGCGGGTCCAACGCCGACCCGGCCGAGCTGACCCGGGACGCCGGACCGTCCCTGGACGCCTGACCCTCGCAGGACGCGAGGCGTTCGCACGGCGCGGGGCGTTCGCGGTGCCCACCGCCGCAGGCACCGCTTGCCAGCGCTGAGTCCGCCACCCGCCCTTCAGTCCGCCCGCCGCACCCGGCCCTCCGCGACGCGGAGCACCTCCGTGAGGGCCTGGGCCGCGGCCCCCAGAGCCAGCCGCAACGCGAGGGCCCCGGCGGCGGGCTCGTCCAACGTGCCGCGGGCCTCCTCCAAAGCGGCCCGCGCACGCGCAAGCTGCCGCGCCTCCACCTCGTCGGCGAACCCCGCGATGACCCCGTCCGCCGCCCCCACCAGGTAACAGGGCTTCCCCACGTCACTCACCCAGGGCAGCAGCCGCATCTCGGTGGGGGCGTCGTCGGGGCTGTTCTCTTTGTCCATGGTCACTCCTGATCTCGGCCTGCCCGCGCTGCGGGCTGCTCGCTTCGGACAACCGGGATCCTGACGGGCGGGGATCTTCGTTCCCATCCCGGCGCCCTATAGGACCGCCCTATATTGGGGTAATGGGTGACCCTTACCAGGACTTGTGGACCCACCCGGAGCTCGCCGGCTCCGTCGCGCGGGACGACTGGGGGGCCGCGCTGCGCACGTACCGCAGGCTCACCGGCTTGAGTCAGACGAAGCTCGGGGAGCGGGTCGGACTGGCGCAGTCGGACGTCTCCGAGTTCGAACGCGGCCGTCGCCGCGTCACCTCCCTTGAGGTACGGAACCGCCTGGTCGACGGACTCGGCATCCCACCAGCCCTGCTGGAGCAGCCCACCGGCGAGAAGGCCCTGCCCGTGGCAGGCCTACGGCTGCCCGGTGCGGTGCCTGACGACGACATGCTCGACCGCGTGACCGGCGTCGTGGAGGGAACGCACCGGGCGGACCACGCCACGCTCGATTGGCTGGACCGCCTCCTGGCTCAACACCGCCGGTCCGAGGACTTCATCGGCTCGCGCCCGCTGGTCGGGGTGATGCGGGAGCAACTGCGCACCGTGGTCGGCATGCACGCAGGGGCGAGCGGCGGCCTCGCTGACCGCATCGTGCGACTGGCAGCCGAACACGCCCAGTTCCTTGCCTGGATGGCCCAGGACCAAGACGACGCTACGAGCGCACTCACCTGGTACGACCGCTCCCATGAGTGGGCCCTGGAAGCGGGTGACGCCGACATGGCGGCGACGACGCTCAACATGAAGGCGCATCAGGCGTGGTCCAAAGGACGAGCCCGCAGGTGTGTCCAACTTGCCAAGGCCTCGCGGTGGTCGGCACCGGGAGCATCCCTGACCGTCCAGGGCATGGCCGCACAGATGATCGGCCGGGGCCACGCTCAACTGGGCGAGTCCGACGAAACTCACCGTCTGCTGGACGAAGCTCAGGAGTTGCTCAGTCGCGCCGCTGCCCGACCCAGCGACGGCCCCGCCTGGTTGTACTTCTACGACGAGAACTGGTTCACGCTGCAACGCGGCATGGCCTGCCTCCACCTGCGCGACTGGGACGCGGCGATCGACCACCTCACGACCGGGCTGTACGCCCTGCCCGACGCGTACCGCCGGGACAAGACCTGGTACCGCGCCTGCCTCGCCCACGCCCAAGCCGAGGCGGACGAACCCGAACAGGCACTGCACACCGCCCTGGCGAGCACCGCCGACGCTGCTGACATCGGCCGCCCACACGCGTGGAACGAGCTCCACGCCACCGCCGCCGCGCTCACCCGGCGCGGCACCCCACACAGCAGCCCTCTGCTGGCAGCCTTGCGCCAACACGACTGAGCAGCCCGCGCGTTCAGCGCCTCCCTACACGCGAATGTCACCGTCTCGTCACACGGCGAACCGGCCGTGAACTCGCGTGGGCGGTCCGGCATCACATCTTGCGGTAACGACAGATAGGGAGCTGGAAAATGCGTCGTACACGCTCACGTTGGATCGCTCTGCCGCTGGCGACCGCCGCCCTGACGCTGGCGGGGGCCGGCTACGCCAGTGCCGTCGACCCCACGGCCCAGGGTGGTGGTCTGGACGAGTCCGCCCGCACCACCGCGTCGGCCCCGTGCCTGGCCGACTCGACCACGCTGATGGGCGATCTGGACGGTGACGGCCGCGCGGACCGGATCACCAACCCGGGCCACACCGGCACCGAGATGACCGTCGAGTGGGGCAACAAGGACGGCTCGTTCGGCGTGAAGCACACCGTGCGGGATCTGGTCGGCGCGGCGAGAGGCGAGGACGTGGCCGCCGCGGTCGCCGACTTCGACAACGACGGCAAGCTCGACATGGTGCTCAACGTCGTCGAGCCTTCCGGCGGTGACGACCCGTCCACGGCCGCCCTCGCCGAGTACCGCCCGGGTCCGCTCAACCGCATCGACCTCACCTCGCCCGACGCCGTGCACTCCGACATCGGCGACCACGGCGAGGTCCGGGAGCTGAGCGTCGCGCGCTACAACGACGACGACACCCCCGACCTGGCGGTGCTCAACAACATCGGTGACGGCATGATGGACCGCGAGGCGCGCCTCTCGCAGCCGGGCGGCGGCCTCGGGGACTACGACGGCGTCGCCAACGGGAAGTACGGCGAGTCCGGCACCTGGGCCGAGCCGCCGGCCATGCCCACCGACGGCTGGTCGCAGTTCTTCACGTCCTGCGCGTAGTCACGACGCGTAGTCACGACGCGTAGTCACGACGCGTAGTCACGACGTCAGCGGCTTCACCGAAGACGTCGGCTTCACGAAGACGTCAGATCCACCGGGCTCGTAGCGGGCCTTCCGGGGCGGCACCCTCGCGGCAGCGGGGTGCCGCCCCGTGGCGTGTATCCACTCCGCCGGGGCGACGGGCGGGGGCTCACTCCGCCGGGGCCCAGTCCGCGACCAGTGCGAGGAGTCCGGGGAAGCGGGCTTCGAGGTCCTCGACGCGGACGCGGTTGCGGCGGGACGGCCCGTACTGGCGCTGCCGGATGAGGCCCGCCTCGCGGAGGGTGCGGAAGTGGTGGGTCAGCGAGGACTTGGGGCGGTCCAGTCCGAACCAGGTGCAGGTGTGGTCGTGGTCGACGGACTCCAGCAGGAGCTTGCGGACGATGCCGATGCGGAGCGGGTCGCTGAGCGCCGCCATCACCGCTTCCAGCCGGATCTCGTCGCGCGCGGGC
>NZ_JASKYT010000353.1:0-7415 GCF_041028275.1 Streptomyces sp. PU-14G | reverse complement strand
GACGGSAGSMCGGGAAAGCGCCGCGCAGGCGTTCGCGGCGCTTTCCCGTGCTCACACGGGACACCGCGCGGCCCGAGGGCGGCGGACGCGCGGTCGGAGGGCACCACCCGGCCCCCTACCGGCAGTGGCCGTTGCTGGCCGTGTGCGCGGGTGTGCTGATCGGTCTGCTGGTGACGGTGATCGAGTTCCGCTCCGGGACGTTGATCATCGGCCTGGCGCTGCTGGGCGGTGCCGCACTGCGCTGGGCGAAGCCGTCGGTCGGCATGCTGGCCGTGCGCTCCCGCTTCACCGACATGGTCCTCTACGGCGTGCTGGGGCTGGCCATCGTGCTCCTGGCCCTGATGGCCCAGCCCAAGCCCCTGCTGACGGTGCCGTTCCTCGACACGATCGTGCACTTCACCGTCCGCTGACCGGGCGGACGTCAACGACGAGGCCATCCCGCACCGTTGCGGACACGACCTTCGCGACGGCACGGGGCGGCGGTGGCTCAACGGAACGGTGGGAACCGGTGACTGGCGCGCGTACCACTCGTGTGAGTGGTGCGTGACGGACATAACGGTTGGCGTCCGGACGGGCTGGCAGACTAGAGGGCGTACGCGTGGACTAGGGGGTGTGCGCGGGCGTGGGTTGCGGCCCGTGACGCTCCCGTGCGCCCCTGCTTCCGGAGCTGTCATCCTGGCCGCCTGCATCCCCCTGGGTAGCCAGTACGCAACCCGGGGCCGCGGCGCACACACGGGGGAAGGGAAGGCACACAGCGCAGTCGGGGACGAGGGGGAGGCCATGCCTCGTTGGAGGTCGCTACCGGAGGATCTGGACCCGCAGATCCGGGAGTTCGCGAACCAGTTGCGGCGGCTCGTGGACCGCAGCGGACTGAGCATCGCGGGCATCGCCGACCGCACCGGCTACAGCAAGTCGTCGTGGGAGCGCTACCTCAGCGGTCGGCTGCTGCCGCCTCGTGGCGCCACCCAGGCCCTCGCCGAGGTGACCGGCACGGACGTGCGCCACCTCGGCACCATGTGGGAGCTGGCCGAACGGGCGTGGAGCCGCAGCGAGATGCGGCACGACACCACCCTGGAGGCCATCCAGATCGCCCAGGCCAGGGCCGCGCTCAACGGGACCGAAACGACCGGGGCGGGGGCGGAGGCGTCCGGACCTGAGGCGTCGGGACCAGGGGCGTCAGGACCGGAGGCGCCGGGACCGGAGGCGTCGGGACCGGAGACCGGAGTAGGGCAGAAGGGCCGCAGGCGGCGCAAGGGCGAACGTCCCGGTGGCGAACGCCCCGGGAGCCAACTCTCCGGAAGTCAGCTCTCCGGAAGTCAGCTCTCCGGGAGTGGACCGTCCGCCGGGAGTGACCCGTTCGCGAGTGAAGCGGTGCGGGGCGAACCGCCTCAGGACCAGGAGACGGCCGTCCTGCGCAAGGACGCCATCCGCGCGGCGGGTGCCACGGGCCCCGGCACGCGCGAACACCAGGTGCCGGGGCAGCGGAGCGGTGGCTCGGACGGGCAGGCGGCCGGTTTCGGCGCCACCGGCCCCGGCGTGGCCGGCTCAGTCGCCAACCGCCCTGAGGTGCGCGGCCCCGACGGGACGGGGCCCCGCGCGTCGGGCACCGGGGGCGCGGGCGGCGAGCGTCCGGGGCGTGGCGGTCGGCGCAAGGTCACCGTCCTGCTCGCGGCTCTCGTGGGTGTGCTCGTGCTCGTCGCGGGGGCGGTCCTCTTCCTCGACCTCGGCGGCGGTGTGGACGAGGAGGCCAAGCCGAAGCCGTCCCCCACGGAGAAGACCCGGAAACTGCCCGCAGGGGTGAAGTGCGCGGGCGAGGACTGCTCGGGCGAGGACCCGGAGGCCATGGGCTGCGGCGGTGCACACGCCGCGACCGTCAGTTCGGCACGGGTCGGCTCCGGCCTCGTCGAGGTGCGCTACAGCGACGTCTGCAAGGCGGCGTGGGGGAGGATCAGCGGCGCGGCGGCCGACGACGTCCTGCGCATCACCGGCCCTGGCGGACAGAAGGAGAGCGACACGGTGGCGGCGAACGACGCGTACACCGCGATGGTCTCCGCGCCGACCGCGGACGACGCGCGTGCCTGCGCGACGACGGCCGCGGGCGGCGAGGGCTGCACCACCCCGGGCCGGACGGTGCCGTGAACGGCGCGGGGAGAACCGTCGACGGCAGAAGCGCGGCGGTCGGCGGCGGAAGCGCGGCGGCCGGCGGCCGAGGCGCGGCGGTCGACGGCAGAGGCGCCGCGCCGGCAACCGCCTTGCGCGGCCGTACCGGCAACCGCCTGGCGCGGCTGTAGCGGCAACCGCCTGGTGGAGGGGGTGCGGCGCTCGTTGGGCCGACCCGGGGGTGCGGCGGGTACGGGGTCGGATAGCCTGGCCGATGGGTCTCTTGACGTAGAGAGACTTCCGGCCACCCGCCAGCCACGTCAGGTACTACGGAGAACGCCATGACCCGCACTCCCGTCAGCCCCGTCAACGTCACCGTCACCGGCGCCGCAGGCCAGATCGGCTACGCGCTGCTTTTCCGCATCGCCTCAGGCCAGCTGCTGGGCGCCGACGTGCCGGTCAGGCTGCGCCTGCTGGAGATCACCCCCGCGCTGAAGGCCGCCGAGGGCACCGCGATGGAGCTGGACGACTGCGCCTTCCCGCTGCTCCAGGGCATCGACATCACCGACGACCCGAACGTGGCGTTCGACGGCACCAACGTCGGCCTGCTCGTCGGCGCCCGCCCCCGTACCAAGGGCATGGAGCGCGGCGACCTGCTCGAGGCGAACGGCGGCATCTTCAAGCCGCAGGGCAAGGCCATCAACGACCACGCCGCGGACGACGTCAAGGTCCTCGTGGTCGGCAACCCGGCCAACACCAACGCGCTGATCGCCCAGGCGGCTGCGCCGGACGTGCCGGCCGAGCGGTTCACCGCCATGACCCGCCTCGACCACAACCGCGCGCTCACCCAGCTCGCCAAGAAGACCGGCTCCACCGTCGCCGACATCAAGAAGCTGACGATCTGGGGCAACCACTCCGCCACCCAGTACCCGGACATCTTCCACGCCGAGATCTCCGGCAAGAACGCCGCCCAGGTCGTGAACGACGAGAAGTGGCTGGCCGACGAGTTCATCCCGACCGTCGCCAAGCGCGGCGCCGCCATCATCGAGGCCCGCGGCGCCTCCTCGGCCGCCTCCGCCGCCAACGCCGCCATCGACCACGTCCACACCTGGGTCAACGGCACCGCCGAGGGCGACTGGGCCTCCATGGGCATCCCCTCGGACGGTTCCTACGGCGTGCCCGAGGGCATCATCTCCTCCTTCCCGGTCACCACGAAGGACGGCGCCTACGAGATCGTCCAGGGCCTGGAGATCAACGAGTTCTCCCGCACCCGCATCGACGCCTCCGTCAAGGAGCTGACCGACGAGCGTGACGCGGTGCGCGGTCTCGGCCTGATCTGACGAGCGGCGCGGCGCAACTCGGCACGGCGCAGCACGGCACGGCGTCCGTGCGCCGCGAGCCGGTCCACCGCCGCTGAGCGGTGGGCCGCCACCGCCCAACGAGGGCCCGCGTGGATCACTCCCGATCCACGCGGGCCCTCGCGCGTTCCGCTGGGCTCAATCTCCGGCGGAGAGGTCAGCTCTTTCGGGTGACGCCGGCCGACGAGGCGTCGCCCTCCGCCTCAGCGCCCCCGTCCGAGGCCGTGGTCTTGCCCGAGGCCGTGTCATCGCCCGAGGCCGTGTCCCCGCCCGAGGCCGTGTCCTCGTCCGACGCGGCGTCCTCGTAGGCCCGCAGAGTCGCCACCACCAGGGCCCGCTCGACCGGCGAGAGGGCCTTGAGCGCGTGGCGCCAGGCGTCGGCGCCGCGGGCTAGCCAGCCGGAGATGGTGGCGCGTTTGTCCTCGGCGATGCTCACGATGCGGCGGCGCCGGTCGTTCTCGTCCTCCCGCCGCTCCAGCACCCCTTTACGACTCAGCTCGCCCACCATCAGGCTGACCGTGGTGGGGGCGACCTCCAGCCGGGCGGCCAGGTCGTTGACGGTCGTCGGGCCGTCGAAGAGGAGGAGCGAGAGCAGGGACAGGTGGCGGGGGGCCAGCGCGAGGGACTGCAGTTCGTCGGGGACGGGGAGGCGCTTGACCCGGCCGACGATGCGGGGCATCAACTGCAGGAGCGCCCGCACGGCTTCGTCTTCGGCGAGGCCCCCGTCCCGCTGGGGATCCTGCTCGGTTTCCCTTCTGTGGCCGTCCGTTGACATCGCGCTGGCCTCCCATTAGCTTTGCAACCAAAGATGTTTTGTCATCAAAGAGGAATCGGGCTTTCGCATGTTAGCGGCCCGTTTCCTCACCTTGCCGACGGGGGGAGAGGCCATGCCGCACTTCGAAGTGCAGATTCATGAGGAAGCTCTGGGCGGGGAGGACTCGCCGGTGAGCGGCCGGCTCGTGGAGGAGCTGACGGAAGCGGCGCTGACGGTCTATCCGGAGTCGTTCCGCGACATCGTCGCGGTCGAGCTGCTCGGTGTGGAGCGCGGGCGCTGGGGAGTGGGCGGGAAGCTGACGGAAGAGCCGTCCCCGATCGTCACCCTGCGCTCCAAGGAGGGCCTGTTCCACCATCCGCACTTCGCCCGAGCTCCGGAGAAGCTGATATCCGCGATCACGGACGCCGTCGTCGCGGTGCTCGGAGAGAGCGTGCGGGAGCGGGTGACGGTGCGGTTGGTGGGCATTCCCGCGGGGCGCTCCGGTGTGGGCGGCCGGCTGGAGTGAGACCCCGCGCCAGGCCGAGTGTCACGGCCAGGGAGAGCGCGGCGACGAGGGTCATGGCGGTGGCGGGGGAGGTCCGTTCGGCGACGGCGCCCGCGAGCGTGGCCCCCACGCCCTGCATGGCCAGCATCCCGGAGGCGTGCAGCCCCAGCGCGTGTCCGCTCAGCTTCTCGGGGGTCAGCTCCAGAAGGCGCTCTTGGAGCAGCAGGCTGGCGGCGAAGCCGACCGTCGCCAGCGTCACCAGTCCGGCCGCCACGGGGAGCGGTGGCCGCAGGGCGAAGAGGAGGAAGGGGGAGGCCAGTAGCGCGAGCATCGGCACGGGTAGTCGTGTGCGCCATCGCTGGGGGACGAAGCGGCCCATGGTGGTATCCCCGGCCAGCATGCCCACCGCACCACAGGCGAACAGCAGCCCGGCCTCGTGCGGCGCATAGGGAACGTAGAGGGATTCGCAGCCGACTACCAAGCCGTTGGGCACCCACAGCCCGAGGTAGACGGAGCGGCGCGCGGGGGAGGACCACAGCAGGGAGTTGGTCCGCCAAGTCGCGGCCACGGACGGGCGGCCGGTGGCGCGAGGCGGGCGTCGACGGAGACCCCACCACGCGGTGCCTGCGCTCGCCAGGTAGAGCGCGGCACCGGCCAGCAGAGTGCCACGCGGAGAGAGGAGGGAGACGAGCACCCCGCCGAGTGCGTACCCGCAGATCTGCGTGACGCCGGTCGACATGTTCAGCACCGAACGTCCCAGGAGGTAACCGTCCTTGGCGAGGATCTCGCTGAGGAGTCCGTACCGCACGCCGCCTCCCAGCGAGGCGAGCACGCCCAGGACGAGCAGTACGGAGAACGAGGCGACGACAGGCAGCCCCGGCACGGCCTGTGCGGCGGTACCGAGGGCGAACGCGAGCGGCAGCGCGCCCAGCGCGGCGCGGGGTGGTAGCCGGTCGGCCGCCGACAGCAGCGTCGTCGCCCCGATGAGCTGGGCCAGCGAGGGCCCGAACATGGCGAGGGAGGAGAGCAGAGGGGAGCCGGTGGCCGCGTAGATGAGCGTTCCCAGAGCCAGGCCGCTGACCGTATGGCCCGCGACGTGGAGAGCGCTGGTGAGGAAGAGAGGGGTGAACTCGGGCGCCCGGAAGAGTTCGCGGTAGGTGCGCATGGAGGGAGTGTGAGGCGGCCCCGCCACGGCGGTTACTGTTTCGCACCAGGGCGAAACGATGGATCTCACCGGCCCGCGTCCTCGCCCCGGTGGTGCCACGGGCGTCTGGGGGAGGTGGGCTGTGGGGTGGTGGCACATCGACGCAGACGTGCTCGCGGGCAGCCGGTTCGTCATCTCCCCGCTGGCGGAGGCGATTGCCGCTCTCAAGGTGCTGGAGCGCGGCAGCCCCACCCACCCCGGTGAGCGTGCCTGGCTCGATGCGCACCTGTCCGCGTACCGTGCCCGCCAGTCCGCCGACCCGGTCACAGCACTGCTGATCCGCGCAGCACTCGGGCCCACGTGGAACGCCGACTTCCTCACACCCACGCCCGAGCCCGGCGAACGGCCGCGCACGGAGGCCTCGTTCGAGGAGGAGGTCGAGCGGATCCGCCAGGCGTCGCCCGCAGCGGCACGCGCCGACCTGCTGGTCTCGCTGGGGAAGAGAGGCCCGCTGCCGTCCCTGCTGTGCCGGGACGACCTGCCGGGGCGCACGGCGGACACCCTCACCTGGGTGTGGCGCGAGACGGTGCTGCCGTACTGGCCACGGCGCCGACGGGTGATCGAGGCCGACGTGGTGGCGCGGACGGCGCAGCTCAGCCGTGGCGGTTGGGCGGCGGCGCTGGACGACATGCGGCCCGGCATGCGGTGGCTCGGTGACAGCCGGCTCCAGATCAACGCGTGGGACCTCCCGCCCCGCGATCTGGCGGGAGGGCGCCTGATGTTCGTCCCGGTGACCCCACGCACCGGGTGGGTCTCCTGGGAGACCACCCCCTGCCGCGACCGCACCCCGGCAGACGGCCACGGGGACGAACTCGGTGTCGACGGCGGGGCCGGCCCTGGTGACGGCGGCGAGGACGGCCGAGGCGACGGCCTCGGTGACGGTCTTGGTGACGAGGAGACGGAAGGGACGGAGGGCACGGAGGACGCGAAGGGGGCGGGCGATACGGACGACGGTGGTGCGGACGGCGCGGGGGCGGTGGCGCGAGTGATCCGGAGCCCGGGGGCGAAGGCCCGCTCCCGGTATGCGGTGGTCTACCCCTGTGCCGGTGCGCTCGCCGAGGGGGAGGGGCCGCCCGCCCCGCACGCTCTGGGGGTGCTGCTCGGTCGCGCGCGGGCCGCGGTGCTGGTGCTCCTGGAGTCCCCCATGAGCACTACCCAACTCGTGGGCCTCACCGGCCAGGGCCTCGGCTCGACGGGCCGCCACCTGAAGGTTCTCCGTGACGCGGGCCTGGTGCACCGGCGACGGGCGGGGCGGTCCGTGCTCTACTACCGCACGGCCGCGGGCGACACCCTCGTGCGCGCCCAGACCCAGACCCAGACCCAGGCCCGGTCCCGAGCCCAGACCGAGACCCGGTCCCAAGCCCAGACCCGGCCCCGGGCCCAGGCGTTCGGGCCCACGGGCCGATGACGTCGCGGGCGACGGGAGCAACCAGGTACACCCTCGCGGCCATGAACGGGACACCCCCCGTGGCCATAAACGGGACCCCACCCCTC
>NZ_JASKYT010000352.1:0-7731 GCF_041028275.1 Streptomyces sp. PU-14G | reverse complement strand
GCCGCACCCTCCCTCGATGCCGCCCGCCCWGGGCGCCGGCCCGGGCGCGATGCCGCAAGCCGCTCCCACCGGCCCTTCGGGGCCGGGCGCGCCGCAGCCCGGGCACGGGGGGTACGCGCAGCCGCCGAGCGCCCCCGGCGGGCACGCGGCGACGCACGCTCCCGCACCCGGGCAGCCCGGCGCACCGGCGTACGGGCAACAGCAGCCGGCCGCCGGGGCGGGGCCGCTGCCCCCGCCGGGGGCTCCGGGCAGCTATCCGCCCGCACCGGGAGGTCCGCCCCCTCCCGGTACCTATCCGCCCGCACCGGGCGGTCCCGCATACCCGCAGCCCGACGGTGCGCCGCAGCCCGGCGGTGCGCCGCAGCCCGGTGGGGCGTCGTATGCCGGGCCGGCTGCCGGGCAGGGCCCTGGTGCGGCCGGTCCTCCGGGACCCCTTCCGCAAGGGCCTCCACAAGAACCTGCCGCCCCCCGGGGGCGGCACGCGCTGCCGCAGACGGGTCAGGCTCCGCAACTGCCCGCGCAGGCCGGCACCTACCCGGAGCATCCGTCCGCGCCGCCCGCCCCGCAGCAACAGATGCCGGGGCCCGACAGCGAGGCCACGCAGCTCTTCCCGCCTTTCCCGGCGGAGGACCCGCACGGGCACGCTGCGGCGTCCGCCGGGTCCGAGGACGGCACGCAGCTCCTTCCGCCGCAGCCCGCGGGCCCGGTGGGCGGGCCGGACAGCGAGGCGACCCAGTACATCGCGCCCGTGCCCGGTGGCGGCGAGGCGACGCAGATGATGCCGTCCCCCGAGCCGCCGGCGGACGGCGTACCGTCCGGAACCGGTGAGCGCCGCCCGCTGCCGGAGTTCGAGAGCCTCTTCAGGTCCGAGTCCGGACAGTCCGGCTCGGCGTCCGCGCCAGGCGCCGGTCCGCGCGGTGCGGGTGACGACGAGCCGGGCTCGACCCAGAGCCTGCCGCTCTTCGACCACGCCTCCGAACAGCAGGCCCCGCCGCGCGGTGGCTACGGCTATCCGCAGCAGCCGGGCGGACCGCGGGCCGGTTACGGCTACCCGCAGCCCGGTTCGGGCCCGCGCGGTGGCTACGGCTACCCGCAGCCCGGTTCGGGTCCGCGTGGTGGTTACGGCTATCCGCAGCAGCCGGGCGGGCCGCGGGCCGGTTATGGCTACCCGCAGCCCGGCTCGGAGCGGCACGAGCCGCAGGGCGGCCGGGCGGCGGCCCGGCGGGGCGGGGAGCGCGGTGGCCGGCGCGGGGTGCCGTCCGGTGTGCTGGGCCTCGCGGGTGTCGCGGTGATCGGTCTGGTGGTCGGCGGCCTGCTCCTCGCGGGCGGCGGGGGCGGCGGCGGTGAGGACAAGCCGCAGGCCTCCAGCGAACCGGCGGGGGAGGAGACCTCCAAGGCGCCGGATCCGGCCGAGGAACAGGCGAAGAAGCTGGACGCGCTGCTGGCGGACAGCAACAACAGCCGCGCCACGGTCATCCGTTCCGTGGAGGACATCAAGCAGTGCAAGGCCCTGGGCAAGGCCGCCAAGGATCTGCGTGCGGCAGCCAGGCAGCGTACGGCTCTGGTACGGCGCCTCGGGGAACTGAAGACGGACCAGATCCCCAACAGCGGTCAGCTGACCGCCGCGCTCAAGAGCGCGTGGAAGTCCTCGGCGTCCGCCGACAACCACTACGCGGCCTGGGCGGATCAGGCGGGTGGCAAGAAGGGTTGCCACAAGGGCAAGGCCAAACCGACCAAACAGACCGCCCAGGGCAACACCGCGAGCGGCACCGCGACCACCGCCAAGAAGAAGGCGGCCGGGCTGTGGAATCCGACGGCGAAGAAGTACGGGCTCAAGGAGCGCCAGTTCGGCCAGCTGTGAGGCTTTCGCCCGCCCGGAGGAGGCCCGAACGGCATCCGAGGGGCGCCCCAAGGCTGTCCACCCGTAAGGCCAGGGCCCAGGCTGTGGCCGGTGTGCGCGGAACGTAGGGTCGGTGACCATGCAGCAAGCAGCAACCACGAAGTCTTCCCGCCGTGGCCGTCGTTCCACCACCATAGGTGGCATGCCTGTCAACGACGTGCCCTGGTGGCGCTGGCGCAGCAACGTGCGCTCGGCGCTGCACATGCTCTCCGACCAGACGTTCCAGCAGGAGTGCTGGCTGGCGGGTCGTCCCGGATACGGTGACGTGACGGACGCCGTCTACCGCCTCGTCGAGGACACCTGGCTGGACAACTGGTCGGCGGAGAAGTACGTCGGGACGATCTTCCGTGACGACCAGGAGGCCGAGCTCGTCGACGCGGCCGTCCTGCGGGTGCTGCGCATCATGCACCAGGTGGGAGCTGACGCCCCCGTGGCCTCGTACCTGGAGCACCAGGCCTGGCCGGACGCGGTGCGGGCGGCGCGCGAGGCCCATGTGAGGCTCGCCACCGCCGACGGAGACGACCCGGACGAGCCGCCGCGTTCCCTCGAAGTGCTGGCGATCATGCTGCGGACGGTGTGACGGGGCACCCGCCGCGATGTGCCAGTCTTGAGGCCATGAGCCAGTCGCACCCCGTTTCCGACGAGACCGGCAACCCGGAAGAGAGCCGCGAAAGCGGGCAACCGGGTCAGTTCGTTCTCACCCTCTCCTGCCCCGACAACACGGGCATCGTGCACGCCGTCTCCAGCTACCTGTTCATGACCGGCTGCAACATCGAGGACTCCCAGCAGTTCGGGGACCGCGACACCGGGCTCTTCTTCATGCGCGTCCACTTCACCGGAACCACCACGGTGGACAAGCTGCGGGCCAGCTTCTCGGCGGTCGGCGACTCCTTCCGCATGGACTGGCAGATCCACCGCGCCGAGGAGAAGATGCGCGTCCTGCTGCTGGTCAGCAAGTTCGGGCACTGCCTGAACGACCTGCTCTTCCGCTCCAGGATCGGCGCGCTCCCCGTCGAGATCGCGGCCGTCGTCTCCAACCACACCGACTTCGCCGAACTCGTCGACTCCTACGGCCTCGCCTTCCACCACATCCCGGTGACGAAGGACACCAAGCAGGACGCCGAGGAACGGCTGCTGGAGATCGTCGAGCAGGAGCGCGTCGAACTCGTGGTGCTCGCCCGCTACATGCAGGTGCTGTCCGACAACCTCTGCAAGAAGCTGTCGGGACGGATCATCAACATCCACCACTCCTTCCTGCCGAGCTTCAAGGGCGCCAAGCCCTACCACCAGGCACACGCGCGCGGCGTCAAGCTGATCGGTGCCACGGCGCACTACGTGACGGCCGACCTCGACGAGGGCCCCATCATCGAGCAGGAGGTCGAACGGGTCGGCCACGACGTCACCCCGGAACAGCTCGTCGCCGTCGGCCGCGACGTCGAATGCCAGGCACTCGCCCGCGCCGTCAAATGGCACAGCGAGCACCGCGTCCTGCTCAACGGCCACCGCACCGTCGTCTTCGCCTGACGGGCATCCGCCGCCTCCTCCCTCCCCCCGCTGTCCGGCGGCCCCACCGGTCGGACTGACCACGGTCGGTAGGCCCCCGGGGCGTGGGAGAGGGCCCAGGTCACATGCGGGAGAGGGAGGCGGCGGCGAACAGCACGTCGCGGATGGCGTCGCGGTCGCCGTCCTGCCCGGCGGCAGCCTCCAGTGGCGGAACGTGTCCCGCCGCGAGCTGGCAGAACTCGAGGGAATCCAGGGCGACGTGGGCGACCGTGTCCTCGGGCCCCGCGCGTGCGCCGGGTGAGTCGAGCGGAAGATACCAGTCGCCACCGCCGTCACCCTCGACTTCGAGGTGGAGCGTGCGGCCCGGTGCGCCGGCCGGGGCGAGACCGCGCGGCGGTGGAGCGAGCCCGGCCCGGCGGCGTGCGGCGAGCGCTCCGGGCAGTTGGCGTGCGGCCAGGTCGACCAGCGGACTCAGATGGGCGGCGACGGGCGGTCCGTAGGGGTAGTCGACCGCTTCGGCGATGTCCTGGGCGTGCTTCCAGCACTCGAACGCCCGGTCGAGGAACGCGTCGGGCAGCGGCAGGGAGAAGCCGCCGTAGGAGACGAGCCGGGTGCGCGCGACCGCCTCGTCCGGGCCGCTGAACACGTCGTCGAGTCCTGCCGGCCCGGTCGGCCCGGCTGGCCCGGCTGGTCCTACCGGCCCGGTCAGTCCGGTCGGCCCGACCGGCCTGGTCGGTCCGTTCAGTCCGGCGTCGGTGCCGGGGCCTCCCGCGTCGGCGGCGGTGAGGAAGGAGACGTCCCGGATCATGGCGTGACTCTGCTCTCGCCAGGGCCTCCGCGCGGCCGGAGTGTGCGGGGCCGCACGATCGAGCGCCCAGTAGAGCTCCGTGCGCGCCTGCGGGCCCGCGTCGTGTTCGACGGGCAGCGCTCCGGCGGGCAGGGGATCGGGCAGGCCGAGACCGGTCGCGACCAGGCCGTCCACCGCGAGCAGGTGGCCCAGTATGCCGGCGACCGTGGTGTCCCGGCCCGTCTCCCGGCGTCCGTCGAACCAGCGCAGCCGCACCGGTGCCCGCCACTCCTCCGTGGCCATGTCCCGCAGCAGTGCGTCGAGGCGGGCGGTCTCCGCGTCGAAGGGCGCCGCCCAGACGGGCAGAGGGATGCGGGCGGGACGGCGGTCGAGGCAGCCTTCGAGGACCTGGGCGCGCAGCGCCGGGTCGAGGTCGAGGCTGTCCTCGGAGTGCAGCAGGCCGACGGCGTCGCGCAGCCGCAGCGCTTCGTCGGCGCAGGGCGCGCAGTCGGTCAGGTGTGCCTCGACGGCGGCGGTCTCCTCGGCCGAGCAGGCCGCCAGCGCCCAGGCGCCGAGCAGCGATTTGAGCACGGTGTGGTCGAGGAGCACGGTGCGTCCGTGCGGCTCGGTCGCGCGGGGCGGGTCCTCGTGCCCGGGCCCGGAGGGCGTACCCGGCCGACGGGAGGCGCCGAACGCCTCCGAGCGGCGGGACACGTCGCACGCGTCTGCCTGGCGCGGGACCTCGGGCGCGTCGGAGGGGAGGGAACCACCGGACGCCTCGGCCCGGCGCGGCACCTCCGGTCCGTCAAGGAGACGCGGACGGTCGGACGCGTCTGCCTGGCGCGGAACGCGATGTTCAGCAGACACCTCCCGCTCCTCGATCCCCTCCCGCTCCCTCTCCGGCTGCTCGGAAAGCCCGGGCGCGGCGGACTCGTGGGCTCCGCGCGGGGCGCGCGGTGGTCCCTCCCCGTCGGGGTCGGAGGGGCCGCTCATGGTCGGCCCCTCGGACCCGGCGGCGCCATGGCGGGCCGGGTCATGGCGGAGGAGAGGAGTTGGAGACCCAGCCGCAGGCGCCGCCTGGCCTCGTCCTCGGTGACGCCGAGGGTGTCCGCCGCCTGCCGGTAGTCGCGCCGCTGGAAGTAGGCGAGCTCCAGGGCGGCGCGCAGCGAGGAGGGCATCGAGGTGACGATGTAGTCGGCCCGGGCGGCGGTCGCGGCGGCCCGGACCTGCTCCTCGATCCGTTCGGACTCCTCGGGCGAGCAGGGTCCGTCGCTGCGCTGGAGGCGGCGCAGCCTGCTCGTCGCCGTCCGCTGGGTGAGCGCGGCGATCCATGAGCGCATGGGGCCTTCGCGGGGGTCGAAGGAGTGGGGGTTCTCCCAGATGTAGGCGAAGACGTCGCGGGTGGCGTGGTCGGCGGCCTCGTCATCGTCCAGCACGCGGTGGGCGAGGCTGCGGACGAGCGAGGCGAAGCGGTCGTACAGCTCGCCGAGCGCCGCCGCCTCGCCGCGCTCAAGGCGCTGCTGCATCTTCCGGTCCCAACGCGGTGCTGTGTCGTGCGCCATGCTGCCCCCCAGCTCTCGGCGTCGCCTTCCGCTCCCTGCGGCGCGGTGTCGCCGTGATCGGCGGTTCCGCTTCCGCTTCCACTCGTGTGATGCCCGTCAACCCCTCGAATGTAGTGCGAGGCACTGACAACGCACGCCCCTTTGCCGCAATGCGCTCCCGTTGACGGTCGCGGACAGTGCGGTTTCCGTCACGTACGGCAGGTGCGCGGTGGGATGAACGGGGGTAGAGAGGAGGAAGAGGCGCGTGCTGCCGAGAGTTATGGGGGCGTGACCACAAGTTCCCGCAGGTTTCCCGGGGTAATACCTCAGGACGGCATAGGGTCGTTCCCCGGGACCAGTTTTGGAGGGGGCGCGCAGGGCAGCCGACTGCTGTAGGCGATCGACGAAGGGGTTGCGGGGAGTGTCGTTGAAGGTGCTGGAGGAGGAGCGCGGCGCGTGGGCCGTGCTCCGGGTCTCAGGTGAGCTGGACCTGGTCACCTCGCCCGCGGTGCGGCAGCACGTGCACGACGCCGTGGCCGACGGGCGCCGGAGCCTGGTACTCGACCTGTCCGACGTCCTCTTCTGCGACTCCAGCGGAGTGGGCGTGCTGATCGCTTCCCGGCGGCTGATGCGCTCGTGCGCCGGCCGCCTGCGGCTGATCCTGCCCGCGCGGGGCGCAGAGGAGGGCTCGCACGTGAACCGGGTGCTCTCCGCGCTGGGCGTGCGCCGTCTCTTCGACTGCTACCCGGACCTGGAGGCGGCCACCGACGCCCGCGCCGCCACGGGCCCACTCACCGCGTAACACCCGCCGCGAACCCTTTCACGAGCCCCGCCGCGCACACACTCACGATCTCCGCCGCGAACCCCTTCATGAGCCCCGCCGCGCACGCGCTCGCCGCCCTCACACCCGGTCCCCGGCACCGGTTGAGGCCCGCGCAGGTCAGGCGAATCGTTCCCGCAGCTTGTACTTGAGGACTTTGCGCAGCGCCTCGTTGCGCGGCAGCGCGTCGAGCACTTCGAGCCGTTCGGGCAGTTTGTAGGTGGCCAGTCCGCGCTCGCGCAGGTAGGCGGTCAGCTCGGTGAGCGTGACGTGCGGCGCGCCGGGAGGTTGTTCCACCACGGCGCACACCCGCTCTCCGCGCTCCGTGTCGGGCAGCCCGATCACGGCCGCGTCGGCGACGGCGGGGTGCTCGTACAGAAGCTGCTCGACCTCTTTGGCCGAGATGTTCTCTCCTTTGCGGATGATGATGTCCTTGGTGCGCCCTGTGAGGACCAGATGCCCGCTCTCCAGTACGCGCCCCAGGTCGCCCGTGATCAGGAATCCGTCGGCGTCGAAGGCTTCGGCGGTCTGTGCCGCGTCCAGGTACCCCTGGCAGACGGCCTCGCCGCGCAACCGCACCTCGCCCTCGCTGCCGGGTGGCAGCGGGGTGCCGTCCGGGGTGGTGATCCGGATGTCCATGGCGGCGGGCGGGCGCCCCTCGGTGGTGGCCAGGTGCGTGGGGGTGTCGTCGGGCGCCCCCATGGTGATCATGGGTGCTTCGGTCATGCCGTAGCCGTGGGTGAGCCGGCAGCCCAGCTCGGTCACCACCTCGTGGTACAGCTCGGCGGGTTTGGCGGCGCCGCCGCCCGCGAGCAGCCGCAGGCTCGGGATCAGTTTCTCGTCGGGCCGCTTGCGCTGTTCGGCGAGGAACATGGCGTAGAAGGCCGTCGACCCGCCCGCCGTGGTCACCTGGTGGCGACGGTAGCCGGCCAGCGCGTCCGGCAGCGCGAACCTCTCGAACAGCACGGCCGGAAACCCGTACAGCAGCAGCATCACCAGGTAGTCGGGGCCGCCGATGTGCGCGTACGGGAAGGCGATGGAGCCGACGTCGTCGGGGCGCAGCCGCAGCGCGTGCGCGAGGCACGAGCCGCCCGCGATGAGGCTGCGGTCGGTGTGGCGGACCCCGCGCGGCTGAGAGGTGGTGCCGGACGTCCAGTAGATCCACCGCACCTGCGTGCCG
>NZ_JASKYT010000351.1:0-7233 GCF_041028275.1 Streptomyces sp. PU-14G | reverse complement strand
CTCTGAAGGACAACGCCGAGGACATCAGGAACACCACCTCCACATTCAAGATCAACGTGGAGTGAGACCTTTCGGTGCAGCCCCTCCCGCGGGGACGCCCCGTAAGCCCTGGGGCCTTTCGTTTGGATCTTGCTGGGCTCGCGGGGCCCGGCACGCACTCTCGCGGCGTTGTCGTCAGTCGCCGCTGCTCCGCAGGGACTCCTTCCTCCGCCTTGCGAGAGCACGCACCGGGCCCCGCTCCCTGATCCAGCCAGATCCAAACGAAAGGCCCCAGCCGTGAGACCCGCTCGCTGCTCCGGCGCGCGCCGGGGCGGCGAGCGGCACGCAACGCACGCACCCTTCCGCGCATCCCGCGGGCCGCTGGAGCACCTTGCCACGGCCTTCCCACCGCTGCCGGCCCGGCACACAGGCCGTGCACACCAGGCGGTGCCACCCGTGAACCCATGGAACAGAGGACGCCATGAGACGGAAGCAACGCAGTCAACGGCTCGGCAACACGACAGCGGGCCGCCGTGTCCGGCGGCCCGGCGCCACGAGCCGGTTACCCCGCGCACGGCGCCTGACCACCCTGACGCTCGGCATCGTGCTGGCATCCTCAGGGCTCCTTCCCGTGGCCGCCGCAGCCACCCCTGACGCGGCCGACCGCCCCTCGGCCGAGGCGACGAACCTCGCGTCGGACAAGCCCATCGAGGCATCCTCCTCGACGCAGCACTACCTCGCCGCCAACGCCAACGACGGCAGCACCGGCACCTACTGGGAGGCGAGTGACGAGCCGTCCACGCTGACGGTGAAACTGGGCTCGAACGCCGACGTCGAGTCGGTCGTGGTCAAGCTCGACCCCGACCCGTCATGGTCCGCGCGCACCCAGAGCATCGAGGTGCTCGGGCGGGAGCAGTCCGCCGGCGGGTTCACCTCGTTGAAGGCCCGGAAGGACTACAGGTTCTCGCCCACGGAGAACGCGAACAGCGTGGCGATCCCGGTCACGGGCCGCTATGCCGACCTACGGCTGAAGATCTCCGGCAACAGCTCCGGATACGGCGGCCAGGTGGCGGAGTTCCAGGTCATCGGCACGAAGGCACCCAACCCGGACCTGACCCTCACCGACCTGACCTGGGATCCTGCCGAGCCCACGGAGAACGACAGGATCACGGCCAACGCCACAGTGCGCAACACGGGCTCGGCGGACGCGGACAAGACGACCGTGGAGGCCAGTCTGGAAGGCGCGGTCGCGGGCAGCGCTCCAGTGCCCGCTCTCGGCGCGGGCGAGTCGGTGAGCGTGCCGGTGTCCCTGGGTGAACGAGCGCAGGGCAGCTACACGCTGTCCGCCGCGGTGGACCCGACCGACACGGTCTTCGAGCAGGACGACAGCAACAACAGCCGCACCGCCGGGACGAAACTGACCGTCGGCCGGAGCCCGGGGCCCGACCTGGAAGTCACCGGCATCACCTCCGACCCGGCCGCTCCGGCCGTCGGCGACGACGTCACGTTCGCGGTGAAGGTGCACAACCGCGGGACCAGCGCGGTCACCGCCGGTTCTGTCACCCGGCTCACCGTGGGCGACGCCACCCTGGAGGGCACCGCTCCGGCGATCGCCGCCGACGGTACCGCCACCGTCGGCATCGACGGCCACTGGGCCGCGACGAGCGGCGGTGCCACGCTCACCGCGACGGCGGACGCCACCGATGCCGTGAGCGAGACGAACGAGGACAACAACGTCTTCGCGCGCTCGATCGTGGTCGGTCGCGGAGCGGCCGTGCCGTACGTCGAGTACGAGGCGGAGGACGCCAGTTACGAGGGCGAGCTGCTCGAAGCCGAGCCCGATCGCCCCTTCGGGCACACCAACTTCGCCACGGAGTCCTCGGGCCGCAAGTCGGTACGGCTCGACACGAGGGGCGAGTACGTCGAGTTCACCTCCACCAGCGCGAGCAACTCCCTCGTCGTACGCAACGCGATCCCGGACGCACCGGGCGGCGGCGGCAAGGAGGCCACGCTCAGCCTCTACGCGGACGGCGAGTTCGTGCGCAAGGTGACGCTCTCCTCCAAGCACAGCTGGCTGTACGGCAACACCGACAGCCCGGAGGGGCTGACCAACACCCCGGGCGGCGACGCACGGCGGCTCTTCGACGAGTCACACGCACTGCTGGAGCACACCTATCCGCAGGGCACCCGCTTCCGGCTGCAACGCGACGCGGGCGACGAGGCCGCCTACTACATCGTCGACCTGATCGACCTGGAGCAGGTGGCGCCGGCGGCGGACAAGCCGGCAGCGTGCACGTCGATCACCGAGTACGGCGCGGTGCCGAACGACGGAGCCGACGACACCGGTGCCATCCAGCGAGCAGTGACCGCCGACCAGGACGGCGACATCGCCTGCGTGTGGATCCCGGCAGGACAGTGGCGGCAGGAGCAGAAGATCCTCACCGACGACCCGGAAGACCGCGGGAACTACAACCAGGTGGGCATCCGGGACGTCACGATCCGCGGCGCCGGCATGTGGCACTCCCAGCTCTACACCCTCACCCCGCCGCACGAGGCGGGCGGCATCAACCACCCGCACGAGGGCAACTTCGGATTCGACATCGACGACAACACCAGGATCTCCGACATCGCCATCTTCGGCTCGGGAACCATCCGCGGCGGGGACGGGAACCAGGAGGGCGGGGTCGGTCTCAACGGACGCTTCGGCGAGGACACGAAGATCAAGAACGTCTGGATCGAACACGCCAACGTCGGCGCGTGGGTCGGCCGCGACCACAGCAACATCCCGGAGCTGTGGGGGCCCGGTGACGGCCTGGAGTTCAGCGGCATGCGGATCCGCAACACCTATGCCGACGGCGTGAACCTCACCAACGGCACGCGCAACTCGACCGTGGTCAACTCCTCCTTCCGCAACACCGGCGACGACGCCCTGGCCGTCTGGGCCAACAAACACGTGAAGGACCCGTCGGTGGACATCGGTCACGACAACACCTTCCGCAACAACACCATCCAACTGCCGTGGCGGGCGAACGGCATCGCCGTCTACGGCGGATACGGCAAGACGATCGAGAACAACCTGGTCTCGGACACGATGAACTACCCCGGCATCATGCTGGCCACCGACCACGACCCGCTGCCGTTCTCCGGAAAGACCCTGATCGCCAACAACGGCCTGTACCGCACGGGCGGCGCCTTCTGGGGAGAGGCCCAGGAGTTCGGCGCCATCACGCTCTTCGCGCAGGGACAGGACATCCCGGGGGTCACCATCCGTGACACCGACATCCACGACTCGACGTACGACGGCATCCAGTTCAAGTCGGGTGGCGGCGCCACACCCGACGTGCGTATCGAGGACGTGCGGATCTCCAAGTCCAACAACGGTGCGGGCATCCGCGCACACGGCGGTGCCCGCGGCAGTGCGACGCTCTCCAACGTGACGATCACCGACTCGGCGGACGGCGACATCCTGGTCGAACCCGGTTCCCAGTTCGTGATCGAGAAGGGCTCCACGAAGAAGGGCACCGGCACGCCGCAGCACGCGCGGCAGCGGTAGGTACCGTCTGCCGGGCCGGCGTCGGGCCGACGACACGCCGCTCGCTCCGCGCACACGCGGGGCGGGCGGCACGGTGGCCGCCGCTGAGGCGCGGGGCTCCCCGCGTCGTCACCGCGCGACTTCCACCGCCCCGATGGGGCCCGGGCGGTTCATCCGCCGGCGAGCAGGCCCTTGGTGACCACAGGAAGCAGGCGCGTGGCGGCACCGGGGCCGTCGGCGGAGCGTTCGGTCACCCAGGCGACCGCGGCGATCATGTCGAACAGGTCGGCGGCGTCGAAATCCGGCCGGGCGCTGCCCTGCCGCTGTGCTCGCTCCATGAGCCGCGCACCCGCCTCGTGCATCCGGTCGCACGAAGAGCGCAGTGGCGCTCCTTCCTCGTACATGCTGCTCATCATCGACGCCGCCAGCCCTCTGTAGGTCCCGGCATGGGCGACGGCCGCGTGCACCCATGCGAGCAGAGCGGCGTCGGGGTCCTCTGCGGTGAGCATGTCCTCCGCCCTGGCGTGCAGTGCGTCGATGCTCTCGCGGACGACAGCGGCGAGCAGGACGTCACGGCTGGGGAAGTGCCGGTAGAGCGTGCCGGGTCCGACCCCGGCCCGTTTGGCGATGTCGTCGAGTGAGGCGTCCGCCCCCTCCTCGCGGAAGGCCTCCCTGGCCACGGCTACCAGGCGGTCGTAGTTCCGACGCGCGTCAGCGCGCCTCGGCCGCTGCTGGTCGGCAGGGGGCACGGGCGTCATGGCGGCTCCTCACATTGAAAGCGGAGGCGGTCTCCGCTACGGTCTTCCTCTCAAGCGGAGACTATCTCCGATTGGTTCGTTCCCGCATGCGCGGCCGCTCCGCAGGTTTCCCGCCACCCGAGAGAGAGACCGCACATGACGCGCTCCTCATGGCAGCAGAACCGTGCCGACGGGCACCAGGCCCGATCAGCCCGGCACACCCGCAGCCCGGGCATCGCCCTCGCCCTCATCGTGTCCTGCGAGTTCATGCTCCAGCTGGACACCACGATCACGAACGTGGCCCTGCCCGCCATCCAGGAGGACCTCGGCTTCGGCCAGGCAGGGCTGTCCTGGGTCATCAACGCCTTCCTGCTGACCTTCGGCGGCCTCCTGCTGCTCGGCGGCCGGGCCGGGGACATCCTCGGCCACCGCGGCGTCTTCCTCGCGGGCACCGCCCTGTTCACCCTCGCGTCGGCGCTCGGGGGGCTCGCGCCGAGCGCGGACACCCTCGTCGTCGCCCGCGCGCTCCAAGGCACCGGTGCCGCCCTCGCCGCGCCGACAGGCATCGCTCTGCTCGCGACCAACTTCCCCGAAGGGCCCGAACGCAACCGTGCGTTCGCCGTCTTCTCCACCGTCGCCGGGTCCGGGCTCGCACTCGGCCTCGTCCTCGGCGGCCTCCTGACTTCCGGCCTGTCCTGGCGCTGGGTGCTGTTCCTCAACATCCCGTTCGGCGTGCTGGTCCTCGCCCTGACCCCCCGCTTCCTCACCGCGACCGGCCGCACCCCGGGCCGCTTCGACCTCGCGGGCGCGCTGACCTCCACCGTCGGTATGACCGCGCTGGTGTACGCCTTCATCCGGGTCTCCGAGCGGTCCTGGGGCGACACGGTCGCCTCGGTCTGTTTCCCGCTCGGGGCCGTCCTCCTGGGCGCGTTTCTGGCGATCGAGAAGCGAGCCGCACAACCCGTCATGCCGCTGCGGCTGTTCCGCCGGCGCTCCCGAGCAGGCGCGTACGTCAACCTGCTGCTGATCGCGGCGACGCTGACCAGCGTGTGGTTCTTCCTCGTGCAGTTCCTGCAGCGCGTACTCGGTTACGACGCGCTCAGAGCCGGGTTGGCCTTCCTGCCGATGGCGGTGGCGGTCTTCGTCTCCTCACAGCTCGTGCCGAGGATTCTCCCGAAGTGCGGCACCACGCCGGTCGCGCTCACGGGAATGGCGCTCGTCGGGCTGGCTACCGGATGGCTGACCCGGCTGACCACGAGCACCGGATACCTGTCGGGTGTCCTGGGGCCGCTGCTGCTCTTCGGCCTGGGTGCGGGGCTCGTGCTCGTCTCGCACAACCTGGCCATCATGTCCGCGACGCCTCCCGGGGACACGGGAGCGACCTCCAGCGTGCTCCAGGCGATGCTGACCGTCGGCGGATCGCTCGGTCTCGCACTGCTCGTCGCGGTCTTCGGCCGCTCCCGGCGCGAGGCGGGGGAGAACGGGGCCGAGCGCTCGCGGTACGCACTGACCGAAGGCATCACCGCGGCCTTCACCCTCGGCTGCGTCTTCGCGGTGATCGGCCTGTTGGTCGCGGGCTTCGTCGTGCGATCCCGGCGTGCCCCCGCCGTCGGCGCTCCGCGCCCGCTGCGCGGCCCGGACACGCCGGGACGGTGATGCCCGTTGCGTACTCGCCGAGGGCGAAGGCGGTCAGCGTGCTCGCCCTCGGGGTGCGGGGGAGGAGGCCTGGGCCGTCGACGAGCCGGGCGGGACCGGTGAGAGACGTGCACAGGTCGAACCAACGGCATTGACAGCGAGCTCTTCTCACGGGTACCGACGCTGCCTATATTTTGACGTGCTCGCGCCAACCGATCACGGTTCGGCGTTCGGCTCGTGGCGCCGTCCCGGCGGACCGTCGACCGGCCCTGCCTGTCACTTTCTCCGGGACAACGCCACCAGTACCCCCCACCGAGCACTTGGAGACAGGCATGTCCAACGCCAGACTTCGCGACACCTCCACCGCGTCCGCCCCCCGAGGCAGGCGCGCCCTGATCTCGACCGCGCTCTCCCTCGCCCTCTCCGCCCTGTCCGTCGGCGCGGCCGGTGCCGCGCAGGCGACCGACCGGGCCGACGAACTCCAGCCCGGCGACGCCTACATGGGAGCCGGCATCGCCGTACACAAGGGCTGGAAGCAGGACGGCGCCCCGGGCCTCGACGCCTCCGTCGAAGGCGTCGACGTCAGCGGACACCAGGGCAACGTCGACTGGCAGGCGCTCTGGGGCAGCGGCGTGCGCTTCGCCTACGTCAAGGCCACCGAGGGCACCGGCTACCAGAGCGACTCCTTCACCCAGCAGTACAACGGCTCCTACGACGTCGGCATGACCCGCGGCGCCTACCACTTCGCGCTGCCGGACAACTCCAGCGGCGCCGACCAGGCCAACTACTTCGCCGACCACGGCGGCGGCTGGAGCAAGGACGGCAAGACCCTCCCCGGAGTCCTCGACATCGAGTACAACCCGTACGGCGCGACCTGCTACGGGCTCAGCCAGGACGCGATGGTCGACTGGATCAAGGACTTCACCGCCACCTACAAAAGCCGCACGGGGCGGGACGCCGTCATCTACACCACCACCGACTGGTGGACCCAGTGCACCGGTAACAACGCCGGATTCGGCGCGACCAATCCGCTGTGGGTGGCACGCTACGCGGACGGGCCGGGCGCGCTGCCCGCCGGCTGGGGTTTCCACACGTTCTGGCAGTACACCTCGACCGGTCCCACCGTGGGTGACCACGACAGCTTCAACGGATCGGCCGAGCAGCTGACGGCACTCGCCAACGGATAGGACCCGAACGGGCAGGACCCGAACGGATACGACCCGCTGACCGTGTCACGCCCGTGCCGAACGGGCGTGACACGGTCTGCCCACGCCGGAAAACACGGAACAAGCGGGTGCGCCTCTCTCGCGCCGCGTCTCCGCCCCGCCCCTCCGCCCCGCGTCTTCGCTC
>NZ_JASKYT010000350.1:0-7868 GCF_041028275.1 Streptomyces sp. PU-14G | reverse complement strand
CCGGCACGCCGCCGCCCGGCGCCCCCGCCCCCGGCATGGTGCCCGGAGCGGGGACGCCGCCGCCGGGTGCGGGTCCCGCCCCGCAGCCGCAGCCGGGGCAGCCCACCGTGGGCCCCGGTTACATGGCCGCGCTGCGGTACCGGGCGCCCGACGGCTCCGAGCAGCAGCTCATCCGCCGCTCCGCACCGGGTGCCCCGCACCCCGAGTGGCAGCTGCTGCACGAGCTGCGGGCCATGAACGTGCCCCCGCAGCAGGTGGTGGAGCTCCACACCGAGCTGGAGCCCTGCGACCTGCCCGGCGGGTACTGCGCCCGGATGATCCGCGAGACCTGGCCCCAGGTGCGGGTCAGCCACACCGCCTCGTACGGCACCGACCACGCTTCCCGGCAGCAGGGCATGCGGCATCTGATCGAGCACCAGGGCGAGCTGCACCAGGTCGCCGACGGGCCGGCGCGGCCCGCGCCCAATCCGGTGCCGCTGCCTGCGCCGGGACAGGTCCCGCCCGCTCCGCCCATCCCGCCCGACGCGATCGGGCAGGAGCTGATGCAGGCGTTCGGGCCCCAGGGGGTCTTCCGGTTCGACCAGCGGGCCGTCTCCCGCCAGGGTGTGCCCGACATCGTCGCGCAGACCCTCGTGTGGGCGGGCGTCCCCCTCGATCTGGGCCCCTTCTTCTGGGGGCAGGCCCAGCCGGGACGTCCCATCCCCACGCTGGCCGAGCTCGCGCAGGAGCGTGGCGTCGCCGCCGCTTCCGACGCGGGCTCCTACCTGGTGGTCGGCAGCGACTTCGGGCGGCAGCTGTGCGTGCAGTACGGCACGGCGAACATCGTCGCCGTGCCGTTGGAGGCGGGGCCCGGTGGGCAGCCCGCGCCTCCGCAGTTCGTCAACACCGGGCTGCCGGAGTTCGCGCGCTGCGTGGCCATGCTGGGGCGGATGTGGCGGCTGCGGTTCGGTCTGACGCCTGAGCAGGCCGGACGGTGGACCGTCGACTTCCAGGCCCAGCTCGCGGCGCTCGACGCCCCGGCGCTGGGGTCGCCCGAGAACTGGTGGTCCGTGCTGCTCGAACAGATGTGGGACGGGCTGTTCTGATCCGAGGGTGCCCCCCCCCGAATGACCCGACCCCCCGAATGACCCGAGGGTGATCCGGGGGCGTGCCGGGGCGGCGCGCCCCCTCCGCCGGACGGACCACGGCGGCGCGCGGGCCGGGGCGCCGCGGGGGACCCTCGGTCCATGTACGGGGAGAGCAGCACCGTCTATCGCGCGGGTCGGCCGCGCCGCAGGCGCCGGTGGCCGCGGGTCGTGATCGTGGTGCTGCTCGCGGTGGTCCTCGTCGCGGCGGCGGCCGTCTCGGCGACGTACCTGTGGGCGGGTACCCGGCTTCAGCAGACGGAGGCCCTCACCGACTACCCGGACCGCCCGGCGCGCGGCGAGGGCACCAACTGGCTGATCATCGGCTCGGACACCCGTGCGGACCTGAGCCGCGAGGAACGCGAGGAACTGCACGTCGGCGGCGGCGGGCAGCGCAACACGGACACGGTGATGGTGCTGCACTACGGTGCGGCGGGACCGTATCTGGTGAGCATCCCGCGCGACAGTTACGTGCCGATCCCGGGCCACGGGAAAGGAAAGATCAACTCGGCGTACGCGCTGGGCGGTCCCGAGCTGCTGACGCGCACGGTCGAGGAGGCCACGGGGCTGCGGCTCGACCACTACGCGGAGATCGACTTCCTCGGCTTCACGCACGTCGTCGACGCACTCGACGGGGTACGCGTCTGCCTCGGCGAGCCCCTGCGGGACAAGAAGGCGGGCGCCGACCTGGACGCCGGATGCCAGACGCTGGACGGCAGGCAGGCCCTGGCGTTCGTGCGGGCACGCTACAGCGACCCGGAGGGCGACCTGGGGCGGGTCAAACGGCAGCGGAAACTGCTGAGCGCTCTCGTGCGGGAGGGCACGGGCGCTGACGTGGTGGCCGACCCGTTCCGGCTCTATCCCTTCCTCGGTTCGGCCCTGGACGCGGTGACCGTCGACCGGATGGACTCCGTCGGGTCACTCACACGGATGGGCTGGGAGATCAGGGGGCTGACAGCGGGCGAGGGCGGTACGACGACCGTGCCGGTGGCGAACCCCGGGCTCAGCGTGCCGGGCGTCGGAAGCGTCGTCGTCTGGCACCCATCCGGGTCACGCGAACTTTTTGATCAGTTGCGCCAGGATGTGCCGATTACGGCAACCACGGTGAAGTAGCGCATCCTGGGACGAGCCGGTCTCGCCGTGGTCGCCGGGACCGCATCAGGAGACGGGAACCGAGATAAGGGGCTCGAAATGAGTGCGTCGTCGCCGCACGGCTTCGTTGTCGTCAGGGGCCGCGGATACCGGCCCGAACAGGTCGACGCCCGGGTGAGCGGTCTCAACGCGGAGCGCGAGGCCGCCTGGGACCGCACCGCGCAGCTCACCCGGCTCGCGGAGGAGACCGCGGAGGAGGCGCAGCGGCTGCACGACGTCGCCGCCGCCCTGCCCCCGCAGACCTACGAAGCGCTCGGCCCGCGCGCCCAGGGGCTCCTCGGCACCGCGGAAGCGGAGGCGGCGGACCTGCGGGCGGCGGCCGAGGCCGAGGCCCACGAGCTGACCGAGCGGGCCGAGGAAGAAGCCCGCTCCCTCCAGGACGGCGCCAAGGAAGCCGCCGCCCGCCGCCGTGCCGACGCCGAGGCCGCCGCGGCCCGCACCGTCGACGCCGCCCAGGACCACGCCGACGAGCTGCGCGCCCACGCACGGGACCACGCCGACAAGACCGGCCGCGAGGCCGCCGAGGCGCTCCGCGAGATGTCGCGCAGGTGCTCCGCGCTGCTGGCCGAACAGGAGAAGGAACAGGCGGCCGAGTCGGATGCCGCCGATCGTGAGATCGCGCAGAACGAGGCCGCGTTCGCGGCGCACGCCGCCGACCTGGAAGAGCGCGGAGCGCGGGCACTGGCCGACGCCAGGCGGCAGCACGCCCAGGCCGAGGAGTGGGCACGGCACCGGCACGAGGACGCGGTCGCGCAGGGCGAGGAGCTGCTGGCGCAGGCCCGCGTGCGCGAAGAGGGCATCGCGCGGGAGACCGAGCGGGTGCTGAGGGAGCACACCGAGCGGGCCGACGAGCTGCGGCAGCACATGGCGCACGTCCGCTCGTCGCTCGCCGCGCTGACGGGCCGCGCTCCCGAGGCGGCGCCCGACACCGCCACCGTCCCGCCCCAGTCGGCCCCCGCCTCCCAGGACTGACCCGGGGCTGGGGAAGAGCGGACACGACGAGAGCCGCACCCGGCGACGACGGCGAACCCCCGGTGACCTCCCGGCGGAGCCGCACTCGGCGACGGCGGCGGCCCCCCGGTGGTCTCCCGGCAGAGCCGCACCCGGCGACGACGGCGAACCCCCGGTGGCCKCCCSGCCTCGCCACTCGTGCCGGCCACGGGAACGGGCGGGTGCGGGGGAGTCATCACCGTAGCCAACCAGCAGGCGGGGGCGCCCGCCAGCCAATTGTGGTTACAGTCGGGCGCATGACTGATGTGACCGGGTTTTCCGCGCGTGGAGATGTAGGGCCGCCCCGAACGGAGGGCGATGAGAGGGAGACCCTGACGGCCTTCCTCGGATATATGCGGGAGGCGGTGATCGCCAAGGCCGCCGGGCTCACCGACGAGGTCGGCCTCGCGCCGGGCGTGCCGTCGGGCACCAGCCTGCTCGGCCTCGTCAAACACCTGACCCGGGTCGAGCACAACTGGTTCGTGTGGGCCTACGCGGGCGACGGCGGTGAGCAGCCGCTGGACGACGACGCGCCGCCGGAGGCGGGGGAGACCGGCGAGGCGCTGATCGCCGCCTACCAGGACGCGATCCGCGCCTCGGACGAGGTCATCGCCTCCTGCGACGACCTCGGCCGCCGCGGCGCGCGCTCGCTGCGCGCGGGGGCCGAAGGCCCGACGATGCGGTGGCTGCTCGTCCACATGATCGAGGAGACCGGCCGCCACGCCGGCCACGCCGACATCCTCCGCGAGCAGACCGACGGAGCGACAGGGCGCTAGGCGCTAGGCGCTTTCGGGCTTGCTCCGGCAGGGGGTGACACTGCTCGCAGTGTGCGGGCTGCGGGTGGGTCGTGGCTTGTCGCGCCGGTCCCCGCGCCCCTTCGGGGCGCGGGGTCTGCCTTACGCGACGGGCGCGCCCTCCTCCGCCGGGAGCGTGTCCATGAACGAGCTGACGGAGAAGACCGCACGGCCCGCGCCCGCCGGACCGTACCCGGGCGGCGAGGACAGCCCGTGCCGCTGCATCGCGCTGCGGTAGGCGTCCAGCAGCCTGATGTGGTACTCCAGCGGCGCACCCATCGGGTTCGTCTTGCCCAGCGGCGTGGTCGGCTCCGGGCACCAGGTGGTGAAGCGCGGGGTGATGCCGTTGCCCATGAAGAAGTCCAGGCCCTCCGTGGTGGAGGCGATCGCCTCGTCCACCGAGCCGAAGCCATACGGAGCGGCCATCTCGACGCCCGCGACGAAGTTCGGGATCACGTTGCGCGGGCCGAACACGTCCGCCGAGTCGAGGATGCGGCGGTGCCACTCCTCGCGGCCGACGTAGCGCTCCTTGCCGGGGCAGTACAGCTCGAACAGCCGCTTGTCCCACACCTCGAAGTTGGGGTGGTAGATGCTGATGCCGTAGTCGTGGAAGCGCTGCACGTCCTCCTTGGGCAGTGCCTGCGCCACCACCTTGCCGGTCCAGCGCCCCGGGAAGCGCTCCTCGATGGCCTTGGCGTACCGGCCGTAGAAGTCGGCCTCGTCCATGCCCTGCACCTTGGAGGTGATCGAACCCCCGGTGAGGGTGTAGGCGTGCGAGGCGCCGAGCGTGTCGTGGTCGGAGATGATCTGGAGCGCCTCCAGCACCTCCTCGACCGGCTTGACGCCCGTGTAGGGGCGCCCGGCCGCCTTGTGCTGGCGCCAGTTGTGGTTGATGTCGCAGTACTGGCACTCCTCCTTGGCGCCGAAGTACTGGCACACCCGGAAGACGGTCAGGTAGATCAGGTAGCCCCACTGGATGGTCGGCGCCACCTCCATCACGGACTTCCCGTTCGCCAGCGCGTGCCGGTAGTAGTCTGGCATCGGCGGCAGGCCGACATCCGCGATCCGCTTCCCGTCCAGGTACAGCCCCAGAGCGCCGTCCTCGCCCGCCTGCACGCGGTACGGCGAGTCCGGGTTCACCCGTACGGAGACGACGGTGCGGCGCAGGTCGTACGGGCCGCCCGTCAGCACGACCTCCTCCGGCGGGCGGCGCAGCGCGGCCTCACCCAGTTCGGGCAGGGTGCGGTGGTCGAAGGAGAAGATGAAGTACGACTTCGGCTTCACCTCGCCGGTGGCCTCGTCGGTGGTGTCGCTGAGCGCCGAGTCGTCGAAGGCCATCCCGCCGCGGAGCAGGTCCTCCTTGAGCACGGCCTCCCGCGGGATGTGCTCGAAGCGCTGCATCAGGTCCTCGACCAGGGCGGTCCTGTTGCCTTGCTCCTGCTCGTGCTGCGGGGCCCTGCCAGAGGGCAGGCGGGACGGCATCGGCAGGGGAGTGGGCGTTGGCGGCATGTGCGATCGGCTCCTCACTTCGCGGCCCGGGGGCGTACCCGACGGTACTCCCGCGTCCGAATGAGCCGCACACCTGCCCTCTTGGTTCGGTTTCGGTCGCCTGCCAGGGCCGGTCTCGGCCGCCTGCCGCCCCGGTCACTCCCACACGTCGGGGCCGCCGCCGCGCCACTCGATCAGGTTCGGGTCGTCGAGCTGGATGTCGGCGGGGTCGAGCCCCGCCCGGCGCAGGAACTCGACGACGTCTTCGGGCCTGTGCGCGAACCCGAGACTCTCCGTGTGAGCGGTCACCTTCCGTGCTCCGGCGGCGGACGGAGGGTGTACGACGATCGGTGGAGTCATACCCCCAGCGTGCAGCCGAGGCCAACGCCTCGCACCCGCGGGGGACCTCCCGCGCCCTCGGCTCCCGGTCCCCGGCTCGTCAGCACGCCCCACCTCGGTTCCGGTATATCGAGTGAAGTGCGCATACATCCCGAATGGCGCCACCGCACCCCGGGCAGGCCCGCACGTGTCCGCATCCGCCCGTCCGGGTGGACGCCACGCCCCGTCGCCGGGACTGGCCGCCTCGAACACGAGAAAGGCACCCCATGCTCAAGCGCACCGCGCTCGCCACCGCCGCACTGACCGCCACCGTGCTGCTCGCCGCGGGGGGCACGGCCGCTGCCTGCCCCGTCCACGAGGGGGGCCGCGACCAGGGCGGCAGCGCCCCGCACGCCCACCAGCTGCCACCTCAGCAGCCCGCCGGACCCCAGCAGCAGAGGGAGCCTCAGCAGCAGGGTGGGCCGCAGCAGCAGAGCGGACCGGAACAGGCCGGGCCCCAGCCGCAGATGCAGACGCTGCCGCAGCAGGCGCAGCAGGCGCAGTTGCGTCCGCAGTTGCGTCCGCAGACGCTCCCGCAGCAGCAGGGCCGTATGGACGGCGACCAGCAGGGCCGTATGAACGGCGACGGGCACGCCCGGGAGCACGGCATGGGCGACGGACAGGCTCGGGAGCACGGCATGGGCGACGGGCAGGCTCGGGAGCACGGCATGCGCGAGACCGTGCGTCCCGTCGACGGCGCCGAGACCGGAAGTCTCCTGAGCCCGCAGAGCATGGGCCGCATGTTCGGCAGGTGACGACGCTCGGCCTGTGAGGGCCAGGCTGCACCGCGAGGGCAGCCGCCACGGACGAAGGGCGCGGCTTACGTGGGAGCCGCGCCCTTCCCGCGTGCCGGGCCCGGTAATTCGGTTGGCGCCCCTGGGAGCGCCGCCTAGAGTGCGTCCCATGTCTGCCTGCTCCTGCGCCTTCGCGGCGTGCGCCTGTGCCGCGTGCGCCGCCATGACGCGCCCGCGCCGCCCGTAGCGGCGGCCGTCTTCCCCTGCGAGAAGCTCCGCCGCTTCAGCGCGTCAGCGCCGGGCGGCTCTTCGCGCTGCCCGGCTTCCCCCGAAGCCGCGGAGTTCCCGTGCCCAGGCACAGCACACGACACACGACCTTTCACGACGGCCGCCACGAACTCGGCCAGAACTTCCTCACCGACCCCGCGACGATCCGCGGGTTCGTCTCCCTCGTCGCCCGCACCCGAGGGCCGGTCATCGAGATCGGCGGCGGTGACGGCGCGCTGACGGTGCCACTGGAGCGGCTCGGCCGGCCGCTGACCGTCCTGGAGGTGGACGGCCGCATGGCCGCCCGCCTCCGCCGGCGGGTGACGGGCTCCACCACCGTGCGGCAGGCCGACTTCCTGCGCTGGAAGGCCCCCCGCACCCCGCACGTCCTGGTCGGCAACCTTCCCTTCCACCACACCACCGCCATGTTCCGCCGCATCCTGCACGCGCCCGGCTGGACGGACGCGGTCCTCCTCGTCCAGTGGGAGGTCGCGCGGCGGCGCGCGGGCGTGGGCGGCGCGACGATGATGACCGCCCAGTGGTGGCCCTGGTACGAGTTCCGGCTGGTCGAGCGCGTCCCCGCGAGGGCCTTCCGCCCCAGGCCGGGCGTCGACGGCGGCCTGCTGACCGTCACCCGCCGTCCCGAGCCGCTGCTGGCGGCCGGCACGCGGCAGCGGTACCAGGACTTCGTCCACCGGGTCTTCACCGGCCGTGGCCGTGGTCTCGCCGAGATCCTGCCGCTCGCCGCACGCGGCCTGCCCCGGCGGCGGATCGTCCCGTGGCTGCGCCGCGAGGGGCTGTCCCCCTCCGCCCTGCCCAAGTCGCTGACGGCCCCGCAGTGGGCGGAACTCTTCCACCTGGCGGAGGGGCGCCCGTGGGAGAAGTCCGGTGCTGGCCTGAGGCAGGGGCCTGAGGCGGGGGTCTGAGGCGGGGACCTGAGG
>NZ_JASKYT010000035.1:0-31158 GCF_041028275.1 Streptomyces sp. PU-14G | reverse complement strand
CTGTTCGGCGCCTCCTTCGCGGACATCGTGCCCGGAATCGGCGGCTCTGAGCACGACAACTCCGCCGAGCCGCCCCCGAAGAACGACCGGCCGGGGAAGGGTTCGCCCGGTGGCGGGGCGAGCGGCGGTTCGGGCGGGGGTTCGGAGAAGGACCCGCCCGCCGGCGGGGGCGGCCCCGGCACCGTGCCCGACGGCTTCGTCGGCAAGTGGAAGGGCGAGGTCTACTCCCAGCGCGGCATCCCGGTGGGCACCATGACGGTGACGATCAAGAAGGGCGGCGAGGGCGACACCGTCGCCACGGGCAAGGCGGTGCTGGCCGGAACCGAGTGCGCGGCGAAGTGGGAGCTGGTGTCGGCCACGAAGACGCGTCTGGTGGCCGACGCCTCCGGCTCCGCACCGAGCTCGAAGCTGTGCGCGGAGGGTGGCGAGAAGGAGGAGTTCACGCTGCGCGCGAACGACCGGTTGCGGTACGAGTCGCACGTCGACGGCAGCGGGGACGCGGCGGGGACACTCCGAAAGATCGGCTGAGAACCCCTGGCGTAGGCTGGTCGGGCGCCGCTGTGCTGTGGTAAGCGGCGAGGTGTATCGAAATGTGCGAAACGCGCGACTATTGGAGGGACGCCACGGTGACAGCGCACGTGTCGGAAGCCGACCTGCTCTCCGCCCTCGACCGCGCCGCCACCGGCGGACGTGTCACCCCCGAGGAGGCGCTCGACCTCTACCGCCACGCGCCCCTGCACGCGCTGGGCGCCGCCGCCGACAAGGCGCGACGGCGCCGCTACGCGGGCACCGAGCACATCGCCACGTACATCATCGAGCGGAACATCAACTACACGAACTCGTGCGTGACCGCGTGCAAGTTCTGTGCCTTCTACGCCTCGCCCAAGAGCGACAAGGTGTGGATCCGCGACCTGGACGACATCCTGCGCCGCTGCGCCGAGACGGTGGAGCTGGGCGGCACCCAGATCATGTTCCAGGGCGGCCACCACCCCGACTTCGGCGTCGAGTACTACGAGGAGCACTTCGCCGCCATCAAGAAGGCGTTCCCGCAGCTGGTCATCCACTCCCTCGGGGCCAGCGAGGTGGAGCACATGGCGCGGATCTCCGGGGTGAGCCCCAAGGAGGCGATCGAGCGCATCCACGCCGCCGGACTGGACTCCTTCGCGGGTGCCGGCGCCGAACTGCTGCCCGCCCGGCCCCGGAAGGCCATCGCGCCGCTCAAGGAGTCGGGCGAGCGCTGGCTGGAGATCATGGAGATCGCCCACGAGCTCGGTGTGGAGTCCACCTCCACGATGCTGATGGGTACGGGCGAAACCAACGCCGAGCGGATCGAGCACCTGCGGATGATCCGCGACGTGCAGGACCGCACGGGCGGCTTCCGCGCGTTCATCCCGTACACCTACCAGCCCGAGAACAATCACCTGAAGGGGCGGACGCAGGCGACGGTCCTGGAGTACCTGCGCATGATCGCCATCGCGCGGATCTTCCTCGACAACGTCGCCCACATCCAGGGCTCCTGGCTGACCACCGGCAAGGACATCGGGCAGCTGTCGCTGCACTACGGCGCCGACGACCTGGGCTCGGTGATGCTGGAGGAGAACGTCGTCTCCTCGGCGGGCGCCCGGCACCGCTCCAACCGGATGGAGCTGATCGACCTGATCCGCAAGGCGGGACGCGTCCCCGCGCAGCGTGCCACCACCTACGAACACCTGGTGGTGCACGAGGACCCGGCGAACGACCCGGTGGACGACAAGGTCGTCTCCCACCTGTCCTCCACCGCCATCGACGGGGGAACCGCGCACCCCGAGTTGGCCCTCATCGACGCCAACTGAACGCCGCACCTGCTTCGGCACGGCCGGGCACGGACGAGACACGGACGAGAGACGAGACGTGACGCGCGCATCCCTGGACAAGAAGCCGCACGAGGTCGCCGCCATGTTCGACGACGTGGCGGCCAGGTACGACCTCACCAACGACGTGCTCTCGCTCGGTCAGGCGCGGCTGTGGCGCCGGGCCGTCGCCGGTGCGATCGACGCGCGGCCCGGCGAGCGGGTGCTCGACCTCGCGGCCGGTACGGCCACCTCGTCGCTGCCGTTCGTCGAGGCCGGCGCCTTCACGGTGCCCTGCGACTTCTCCCTCGGCATGCTGCGTGAGGGCAAGCAGCGCCACCCCTGGATGCCGTTCACGGCCGGGGACGCGACCCGGCTCCCGTTCGCCGACGGGGCGTTCGACGCGGTGACCCTCTCCTTCGGGCTGCGCAACGTCAGCGACGTGGACGCGGCACTGGCCGAGCTGCACCGGGTCACCAAGCCGGGCGGCCGGGTGCTCGTGTGCGAGTTCAGCCACCCCACGTGGGCGCCGTTCCGCACGGTCTACAGCGAGTACCTGATGCGGGCGCTGCCACCGATCGCCCGGCGGGTCAGCAGCAGCCCCGACGCCTACGTCTACCTCGCCGAGTCCATCCGGGAGTGGCCCGACCAGCCCGGCCTCGCCGCCCGCCTCCAGGACGCGGGCTGGAGGCGGGTGGCCTGGCGCAACCTGACGGGCGGCATCGTGGCGCTGCACCGGGGGTTCAAGGCGCGCTCCTGACGCCCCGTCGACGGCGGCCGTTCCGGTACGGGTTGCGCTTGGATAAATTCCCTTCCCCCTGATGCACGGGCGGGGAACTATGGGAGTGCAATACGTGTCTGCGCGTACACGTACGGTGCAATCCCGCGCCGCCTCGTCCCCGGAACGCATCGGAGCGCCATGTCGTCGCCGCCGTCCCCTTGCCCGCGCTGCGGGGCCGCTTCCCCCGCCGAGGCCAAGTTCTGCATGTCCTGCGGGACCCCGACGGCCCCCACGCAGCCGCCCGTTCCCTCGGCGGCTCCGCCGTCGCCCCCCGCACCTTCGCCGGGACCGCCGTCCGGTGCTCCCGCACCACCGCACGGGGCTCCGCCCGCGCCTTCGTCGTCGTCTCCCGGTCTCTCGACGGCTCCGTCCGTGCCCTCTGCGGCTCCGCCCGCGCCGACGGCCCCTCCGGCGCCGCCGTTCGTCCCTCCGCAGCCGCAGCCGCAGCCGCAGCCGCAGCCGCAGCCGGCCGCGCCCGCCCAGCCGACGCCTTTCGGCCTGTTCATGGTGCGCACCGTCAAGGGGGACTGGCTGGGCGCGCTGCGGGTCGCCGCCTGGCCGCTGGCACTGCTGTTCGTCGCGGCCTGCGCCCTCGGGGTCTGGTCCACCGAGGACATCGACGACCTCGACATCGGCTGGGGCACCCGGATGCGGGTCGCGCTGGCCGCACTGCTGCAGGGCGTCGGCGGCGGCTTCGGCGTCTCCTCCGACGGCACGTCCGACCTCGGCGGTGCCTCCGTCGTCGGCGAGGCCGAGGTCTCAGGGCTGCCGCTGCTGGCAACCGCCGTGTGGATCGGCGCCCTGGTGCTCGCGGCCCGCTTCGAGCGGCGGCGCCTGACCCGGGCCACCCCCTCGGCGGGCTTCGAGGCGGCTCTGCGGATCGGCGCCGTCTGCGGACTCGGTGGGCTGGCGCTGGGCCTGTACGCGAGCCCCTCGTACGAGGGACTGGAACTCGACTCGGCGCCCGGACTCACGCTGCTGTTCTCCTTCCTGCTCTCCACGCTCGTGGCCGCGCTCGTCCTCACCCGGGGCGAGACCGACGCCTTTCTGGCGGGACGTCCTGCTTCCGGACTCCGCGTCGCCGTCGGCGCCCTGCGCACGGCGGCGCTCGCCCTGGTGAGCGTGGTCGCGCTGGCGTCCGTGGTGGTCTTCGTCGTCCTGCTGGCCACCGAGGACGAGATCAGCGCGAACGAGGTGTGGAGCGTGCTGGCGCTGCTGCCCAACATCGGCGTGCTCGGTCTCGCGTTCGCCTGGGGCGCCCCCATCGACGTGAAGTGGAACGTCAGCGAGTGGGACGCGGGACGCGAGGCGGCCGGCTACGCGGAGCTCGCGGACGCGGCGGGCGGCTGGGCCGTCGTCGGCACGCTCGCCGGAGGGCTGGTCTGCGCACTGCTGCTGGGCTACCTGGTGGCCCGCCGCAGCACCACCCGTGGTGAACAGCTGCTGGCTGCGGGCTTCTTCGTCCTCGGCGTACTGCTGCTGGCCGCCGTGGCGGGTGCGGGCTTCGACGCGAGCTTCCACGAGGCCGCGAGCCCCCTGGACGACACCGACTACTCCACGGACCCCGGGCCCACGGGTGAGAGCTTCACCTCCAGTGCCGAGGTCGCGGCGGGCTCGGCCGAACTGCTGCTCTTCGCCCTGCTGTGGTCCTTCGGCGGCGCACTGCTGGTGCCGCTGCTGCGCGCCCAGTTCGGCAAGGGCGGCCCCGGTCGTACGGGCCTGGGCTCCAGCGCCGCCCAGGCGGCGGGGACATACGGCCACCCCTCGTACGGGCAGCCCGGGTACGGCCAACCCGCGTACGGCCAACCCGGGTACGGGCAGCCCTCGTACGGCCACCCCTTGCACGGGCAGCCCGGGTACGGACCGCCGGTCTCTCAGGGGCACGGTCAGCAGGACTACGGGCAACCGGGCGACTCGGCCCACCCGGGGCAACCGGGCGACTCGGGCCACCCGGGCCACCCGGGGCAGGGGCAAGCGCGGGGGATGCCCGGCGCCGATGTGCCCGGCGCCCCTCCGCCGTACCCGGCGGGCGGCGACGGAGGGGGAACCGCACCGCCGCAGTAGCGCGGGCGGGGACAGCCGTGGCCTGCGCGAGCACGGATGTGCCGGACGGTTTCACCCCGGCCCCCTCCTGCGGCAACTTCCGGAACGGCAACGGGCGGACGGGAACGGCCGGTCCCGGAACGGCCGGCAGCGGGGCAGCCGGAACGGCCGGTACCGGAACGGCCGGGGCAGCCGGGACGGCTGCACGGGCGCCGAGGGGCCGGGGCACGCGGACCGGCCCCGCCCCCCCGGGCGCCCGGCGCGGCGGCCCGGCGCCCGCCGTGGCGGCCCGGCGCCGGGGGGCGGTCCGAGGGGTGCCCCGAATGCCCGCATAGACTGGCTCGGTCAGCCGACCCAGCCAGCATCGCGGGAGTCCTCGTGGCCGATCCCCAGCCGAAGACCGAGCCCAGGCCGACACCAGCCTCCGAGCGGTCCGCCGATGTGATCGTCGTCGGGGCGGGGCCCGCGGGTTCGACGACGGCCTACCATCTGGCCCGCAGCGGTATGGACGTGCTGCTGCTGGAGAAGACGGCCTTCCCGCGCGAGAAGGTGTGCGGCGACGGTCTCACCCCGCGCGCCACCAAGCAGTTGGTGGCCATGGGCATCGACATCTCCGAGGAAGCGGGCTGGCTGCGCAACAAGGGTCTGCGCATCATCGGCGGCGGCCAGCGTCTCCAGCTGGACTGGCCGGAGCTGGCCAGCTATCCCGACTACGGGCTGGTCCGCAAGCGCGACGACTTCGACGAACAGCTCGCCCGGCAGGCCGAGAAGGCGGGCGCACGGCTGTACGAGCGCTGCACCGTCGGCGACCCGATCGTGGACGAGCGCACGGGCCACCTCACCGGTGTGCACGCCAAGCTGGGCGAGGAGAAGACCCCGGTCACCTTCCACGCCCCGATCGTCGTCGCCGCGGACGGCAACTCGACGCGCCTGTCGCTGAAGATGGGCCTGCACCGCCGTGAGGACCGCCCGATGGGCGTGGCCGTGCGCACGTACTTCACCTCGCCGCGGCACGACGACGACTACCTGGAGTCGTGGCTGGAGCTGTGGGACCGGCGCGGCGAGCAGGAGAGGCTGCTGCCGGGCTACGGCTGGATCTTCGGCATGGGCGACGGCACCTCCAACGTGGGGCTGGGCGTGCTCAACACCTCCTCCTCGTTCAAGGAGCTCGACTGGCGCGAGATCCTCAAGGCCTGGTGCGCCTCCATGCCCGCGGAGTGGGGCTACACGCCCGAGAACATGACGGGTCCGATCCGCGGCGCGGCGCTGCCGATGGCCTTCAACCGGCAGCCGCACTACACGCGCGGGCTGCTGCTGGTGGGTGACGCGGGCGGGCTGGTCAACCCGTTCAACGGCGAGGGCATCGCGTACGCGATGGAGTCCGGTGCCATCGCGGCGGAGACGATCGTGCAGGCGCACGCGCGTGCGACCCCGGCGCAGCGCCAGCTGGCCCTGCGGCGGTACCCGAAGGTCCTCAAGGACACCTACGGCGGCTATTACACGATGGGCCGCGCCTTCGTGAAGCTCATCGGCAACCCGAAGGTCATGAAGCTGGCCACCGAACGCGGCCTCTCGCACCCTCTCCTGATGCGCTTCACCCTCAAGATGCTCGCCAACCTCACCGACCCCACCGGCGGCGACGCGATGGACCGCATCATCAACGGCCTGGCCAAGGTGGCCCCCAGGGCCTGAGCCACCGCCCCCGGGCTCCGGAGACCGGGGCCCCGCACACGCCGAAGGGTCCACCGCCGCGAGGCGGTGGACCCTTCACCGTGAGGAGTGACGTACCGGGAGCGGTACGCGGTACGTCAGAGCACGCGGACCGCGCCGGTGGGCTGGTCGTAGCTCAGGGGGCGCTCCACGACGCCCGTGGAGGAGTTCTGGGCGCCGATGAACTTGCCGCCGCCCACGTAGACGCCCACGTGGTAGGCGTTGCCCGCGCCGCCCCAGTAGAGCAGGTCGCCGGGCTGGAGGTTGTCGAGGGAGACGGGGGTGCCGGCGGTCGACTGCGGCTGCGAGGTACGCGGCAGGTTGACGCCGACCTGCTTGTAGGCCGCCTGGGTCAGGCCCGAGCAGTCGTACGCGGAGGGCCCTGTGGCGCCCATGACGTAGGACTTGCCGACCTGGGCGCGCAGGAAGTTGATGAGGGTGGCCGCGTTGCCGCCCTGCGGCGCGGGGGCGGACGCCGTCGTCAGCGAGTCGCGGTCGGCCGAGCGGGAGGCGGGGGCCTCGTTCTGCTGGGCCGCCTCACGGGCCTTGCGGGCCGCCTCGGCCTTGCGCTTGGCCTCGGCCTTCGCCTTGGCCTTCTCCTTGTTCTCCTTGGCCTGTTCCTTGGCCTGGGAGGCGGCGCTCTCCTGCGCCTGCTGGAGCTGGAACTGCTGCGCCGAGTTCTGGAGGGACTCGGCGGCACGTGCGTTGGAGTCGGCCGTGGAGAGGGTGGGCATCTCGACGGTCTGGTCCGGTGCGTTCTTGTCGGCCGCGAAGGCCGGCGCCGCCGCCGCGGTGAGGGCCATGGTGCCCATGACGCCGCCCGTCACACCCGCACGCAGCGCCGTATTCATCTTGCTGTTGCGGGGCTTCCGGTGGCTGGGTATCTGAGCTTTCGGGGACATGAGGGAATGCCTAGCAGGCGATAAACCCTCCGCTCAACAATCGTGCGATGCGCCACAGTCGTCGTGTGCACGGTCAGTTGCGCTCTCCATGGAGGGCGGCCGGGCCCTTCCACGACGTGATCAATGCCCAACTACGGGGCTGTGACCATGCAGTTGTCCGCATTGCCGGAATCCCTCGGGCGCATATACCACGGGGAAAAGGCGAGCGCAAAGAAGGCAGTGACTGCCGCAGCAGGCGAGTGACGCAGCTCACTTCCACCGACTCAACTCTTCGTGCGAAAAGAACATTGAGGCCCAATCACCCATCTCGCTCGGTCACGGCATGGACTCGGCCGGATCGCGGGACGGTCTCGGCGGTCCCGCGGGGGGCGTTCCCGTGGATTGCCGGAGCCGGCTTCGAAGATCCCTCCGGGGGGCCGCCGGGTGGAGCGCGGCTTGTGCCGGGCTTCACGAGCGCACGAGGTCAACTGGTTCGCATATACCAGGTGAAACCGTCCAGCGCTAATTTGCCTCTGCATGCCAGTGGCTGGTACAGCCACCCGCCTCCAACCGCTGTGAGCACGGCGGAATGTCACCTCGGGTGATCACTTAGAGGCTTTGCGTGTGAAGATCAACGCTCATCAGACGGAATGATTGGCCGTCAGGTGGTGGAGATCACAAAGCAGTTGGCGCCCCCCGTGTCGCAGATCACAGAGGGGCGGGCTTAAGATGCCTGCGAACAGGGCTTGTGAACTGCCTCACATAAGAGCGATCTTCGTGGGATCGGTCTTCCCGGGTCGGGGCAGCGGCCCAGCGGTCTGCCGGCAGTCGGAGTCGACGCCTGGAAGGAGACGGGAGCGGTGAACGTCTACACACCAATCCTCGTACTGGGAGCCATCGCGGCGGCGTTCACGGTCTTCTCCGTGGTCGCGGCCTCGATCATCGGCCCCAAGCGCTACAACCGGGCCAAGCTGGAGGCGTACGAGTGCGGCATCGAGCCCACGCCGCAGCCGGCCGGAGGCGGGCGCTTCCCGGTGAAGTACTACCTGACGGCGATGCTCTTCATCATCTTCGACATCGAAATCGTCTTCCTCTACCCGTGGGCCGTCCATTTCGACTCCCTCGGGATGTTCGGACTCGTCGAAATGCTGGTCTTCGTCGCCCTCATCGGTATCGCGTACGCCTACGACTGGCGGCGCGGCGGCCTGGAATGGGACTAGGGGCAGGGGTTAAGCAATGGGACTTGAAGAGAAACTGCCGAGCGGCTTTCTGCTCACCACCGTGGAGAAAGCGGCCGGGCTCGCGCGCAAATCATCCATGTTCCCGGCGACGTTCGGGCTGGCGTGCTGCGCCATCGAGATGATGACGACCGGCGCGGGCCGCTACGACCTCGCCAGGTTCGGCATGGAGGTCTTCCGCGGCTCGCCGCGCCAGGCCGACCTGATGATCGTGGCCGGCCGGGTCAGCCAGAAGATGGCCCCGGTGCTGCGCCAGGTCTACGACCAGATGCCCAACCCCAAATGGGTCATCTCCATGGGGGTGTGCGCTTCCTCGGGCGGCATGTTCAACAACTACGCCATCGTGCAGGGCGTCGACCACGTCGTCCCCGTCGACATCTACCTGCCCGGCTGCCCCCCGCGCCCCGAAATGCTGCTCGACGCCATTCTCAAGCTGCACGAGAAGGTCAAGAACACCAAGCTCGGCGTCAATCAGAAGGAAGCGGCCCGCGAGGCGGAAGAGGCGGCGATGAAGGCGCTGCCCACCATCGAGATGAAGGGGCTGCTGCGGTGAGCGCACAGGCGAACGGCAACGGGCCCGACGAGCCCGAAGAGGGCAGCTCCGTCCCCGTCCAGCGGGGCAACACCGGCGAGGTCATCGACGTACGCCACGGCATGTTCGGCGCCCGCAACGGCGGCGACACCTCCGGGTACGGCGGTCTCGTGCGGACCGTACGCATGCCGGGGGGAGCCGTGCGCCCCTACGGCGGATGGTTCGACGAGGTCGCCGACGAGTTGGAAGGCGCACTGGAGGAGCAGGGGCTCGCCCCCGAGCACGCCCTTCTGAACACGGTCGTCGACCGCGGGGAGCTGACCTTCCACATCGCCCGGGAGCATCTGCCCCGGGTCGCCCGCACCCTGCGCGACGACCCCGCGCTCCGCTTCGAGCTGTGCACCGGGGTGAGCGGCGTCCACTATCCGGGCGAGACGGGCCGCGAGCTGCACGCCGTCTACCACCTGCGCTCGCTCACCCACAACCGGCTGATCCGGCTGGAGGTCAGCGCGCCCGACGCGGACCCGCACGTGCCCTCGATCGTGGACATCTACCCGACCAACGACTGGCACGAGCGGGAGACCTACGACTTCTTCGGTCTGATCTTCGACGGCCACCCCGCGCTGACCCGGATTCTGATGCCGGACGACTGGCAGGGGTTCCCGCAGCGCAAGGACTACCCGCTCGGCGGCATCCCCGTCGAGTACAAGGGCGCCCAGATTCCCGCCCCCGACCAGCGGAGGTCCTACACCTGATGGCGACCACACACGCACCCGCCGGGGTCCGCGAGACCACCGAGGGCACCGTCTACGACGTCACCGGCGGGGACTGGGACGAGATGGCCGCGCACGCCGCCAAGAGCGACGACGAGCGGATCATCGTCAACATGGGCCCCCAGCACCCCTCCACGCACGGGGTGCTGCGGCTCATCCTGGAGATCGACGGCGAGACGGTGACCGAGGCCCGCGCGGGCATCGGCTACCTGCACACCGGCATCGAGAAGAACCTCGAATACCGCACCTGGACCCAGGGCACCACGTTCGTCACCCGCATGGACTACCTGACGCCGTTCTTCAACGAGGCGGCGTACTGCCTGGGCGTCGAGCGGCTGCTGGGCATCGAGGACGACGTCCCGGACCGCGCCAACGTCATCCGCGTCCTGCTGATGGAGCTCAACCGGATCTCCTCGCACCTGGTCGCCATCGCCACCGGCGGCATGGAGCTGGGCGCCACCACGGTGATGATCTTCGGCTTCCGCGACCGCGAACACGTCCTGGACCTGTACGAGCTGATCACCGGGCTGCGGATGAACCACGCCTACATCCGGCCCGGCGGACTCTCCCAGGACCTGCCGCCCGGCACCGTCGACGCACTGCGCGAGTTCGTCAAGAAGATGCGCAAGAACCTGCCGGAGTACGACGCGCTGTGCACCGGCAACCCCGTCTTCAAGGCCCGGCTGAAGGACATCGGCTACCTCGACCTGGCCGGCTGCATGGCGCTGGGCGCCACGGGACCGATCCTGCGCTCGGCGGGCCTGCCGCACGACCTGCGCAAGGCCCAGCCCTACTGCGGCTACGAGACCTACGACTTCGAGGTCCCCACCGTCGACACCTGCGACTCCTACGGCCGGTTCCTGCTGCGCCTGGAGGAGATGCGCCAGTCGCTGCGCATCATCGAGCAGTGCATCGACCGGCTGGAGCCCGGCCCCGTCATGGTCGGGGACAAGAAGATCGCCTGGCCCGCGCAGCTGGCGCTGGGCCCCGACGGGCTCGGCAACTCCCTCGACCACATCAAGAACATCATGGGCACCTCCATGGAGGCCCTCATCCACCACTTCAAGCTGGTGACCGAGGGCTTCCGGGTGCCACCCGGCGAGGTGTACACGGCCGTCGAATCGGCCAAGGGCGAGCTGGGCGTGCACGTCGTCAGCGACGGCGGCACCCGCCCCTACCGGGTGCACTTCCGCGACCCCTCCTTCACCAACCTGCAGTCCATGGCGGCGATGTGCGAGGGCGGCCAGGTCGCCGACGTGATCGTCGCCGTCGCGTCCATCGACCCCGTGATGGGAGGCGTCGACCGGTGAGCAACGTCGATATGGGCATCCCCGCGATGCCCGCACCCGACTACCCGGCCGAGGTGCGGCAGCGGCTGGAGGCCGACGCGCGCGAGGTCATCTCCCGCTACCCGGACAGCCGCTCCGCGCTGCTGCCGCTGCTGCACCTGGTGCAGTCAGAGGACGGGCACATCACCCGCACCGGGCAGCGGTTCTGCGCCGAGATGCTTCAGCTGACCACCGCCGAGGTCAACGCGGTGGCCACCTTCTACTCCATGTACCGCCGCAAACCCTCCGGCGACTACCAGGTCGGCGTGTGCACCAACACGCTGTGCGCGGTGATGGGCGGCGACGCCATCCACGCCGCGCTGCGCGAACACCTGGGCGTGGGCGACGGGGAGACCACCGAGGACGGCAAGGTCACCCTCGAACACATCGAGTGCAACGCGGCCTGCGACTTCGCACCCGTCGTGATGGTCAACTGGGAGTTCTTCGACAACCAGACCCCCGACTCGGCCCGCGCCCTCGTCGACGACCTGATCGCGGGACGCGAGGTCGCCCCCACCCGGGGCGCCCCGCTGTGCACCTTCAAACAGACCGCGCGGGTACTGGCCGGCTTCCCCGACGAGCGCGAGGGCGCCGCCGACGCGTCCGGCAGCGCGGGGCCCGCCTCACTGGCCGGGCTGCGGCTCGCCAAGGGCGAGAGCACGCCCGGTGTGGTGGCACCGCGCGGCGCCGCTGCCGAAGAGGAGGGGAAGTGATGACGGTGGCAGCACACAACGGCGGCCAGGACGAGACCTCGCAGCCGAGCACCCACGGCGGCGCCGACCCGCAGAAGCTCCTCGCACCCGTCCTGTCCGCGCACTGGGACGAGCCCGACTCCTACACGCTGGCGGGCTACCGGCGGCACGGCGGCTACCAGGCGCTGCCCAAGGCGCTGGCCATGGACCCGGACGACCTGATCGCCTACGTCAAGGAAGCGGGCCTGCGCGGCCGGGGCGGCGCGGGCTTCCCCACGGGCATGAAGTGGCAGTTCATCCCGCAGGGCGACGGCAAACCGCACTACCTCGTCGTCAACGCCGACGAGTCCGAGCCGGGAACCTGCAAGGACATCCCCCTGCTGTTCGCCAACCCGCACTCCCTCATCGAGGGCATCGCCATCGCCTGCCACGCGATCCGCTCCAGCCACGCCTTCATCTACCTGCGCGGCGAGGTCGTCCCCGTGCTGCGCCGCCTCCAGCTGGCCGCCAGGGAGGCACAGGAGGCCGGCTACCTGGGCACCGACGCGCTCGGCCCCGGCAAGGACCTCACCCTCACCGTGCACGCGGGCGCGGGCGCCTACATCTGCGGCGAGGAGACGGCGCTGCTCGACTCGCTGGAAGGCCGCCGTGGTCAGCCAAGGCTGCGTCCCCCCTTCCCGGCCGTCGCCGGCCTGTACGCGTGCCCCACCGTGGTGAACAACGTCGAGTCCATCGCCTCGGTTCCCGCCCTGATCGACCGCGGCAAGGACTGGTTCCGCTCGATGGGCAGCGAGAAGTCCCCCGGCTTCACGCTCTACTCGCTCAGCGGCCACGTCGCCCGCCCCGGCCAGTACGAGGCACCGCTGGGCATCACGCTGCGCCAGCTCCTCGACATGAGCGGCGGCATGCGGCCAGGGCACCGGCTGAAGTTCTGGACGCCGGGCGGCTCCTCCACCCCGATGCTGACCGACGAACACCTCGACATCCCCCTCGACTACGAGGGCGTCGGCGGCGCGGGCTCCATGCTCGGCACCAAGGCGCTCCAGTGCTTCGACGAGACGACCTGCGTGGTGCGGGCCGTCACCCGCTGGACCGAGTTCTACGCGCACGAGTCCTGCGGCAAGTGCACCCCCTGCCGCGAGGGCACCTACTGGCTCGTCCAACTGCTCCGCGACATCGAGGCCGGCAAGGCGCAGGCCGCCGACCTGGAGAAGATCGCCGACATCGCCGACAACATCAACGGCAAGTCCTTCTGCGCGCTGGGCGACGGCGCCGCGGCCCCGATCTTCTCCTCGATGCAGTTCTTCCGCGAGGAGTACGAGGCCCACCTCGGGGGCCGCGGCTGCCCCTTCGACCCCGCCAAGTCCACCGCCTGGGCCGCGAGCCCCCACTCCGCTCACCTGGAGGTGAACGCGTGACCGTCACCGCTACTGGCACCTCCACCGGCGGCGGGGAGGCCGCCCCGCCGCCCGAGGAGACGGTGTCGCTGACCGTCGACGGCGCCCAGATCACCGTCCCCAAGGGCACGCTGGTCATCCGCGCCGCCGAGCAGCTCGGCATCGACATCCCGCGCTTTTGCGACCACCCCCTGCTCGACCCGGCGGGCGCCTGCCGCCAGTGCATCGTCGAGGTGGAGGGCCAGCGCAAGCCGATGGCGTCCTGCACCATCCAGTGCACCGACGGCATGGTCGTCAAAACGCACCTGTCCTCCGACGTGGCGAGCAAGGCGCAGCGCGGCGTGATGGAGCTGCTGCTCATCAACCACCCACTGGACTGCCCCGTCTGCGACAAGGGCGGCGAGTGCCCGCTGCAGAACCAGGCCATGTCGCACGGGGACGCCGACTCCCGCTTCGAGGGCAGGAAGCGCACCTACGAGAAGCCCGTCGCGATCTCCACCCAGGTGCTGCTGGATCGCGAACGGTGCGTGCTGTGCGCGCGCTGCACCCGCTTCTCCAACCAGATCGCGGGCGACCCGATGATCGAGCTGATCGAGCGGGGCGCGCTCCAGCAGGTCGGCACCGGGGAGGATGCCCCCTTCCAGTCGTACTTCTCCGGCAACACCATCCAGATCTGCCCCGTGGGCGCGCTGACCTCGGCGGCCTACCGCTTCCGCTCCCGCCCCTTCGACCTCACCTCCTCGCCGGGCGTGTGCGAGCACTGCTCCGGCGGCTGCGCGATCCGCACCGACCACCGGCGCGGCAAGATGATGCGCCGCCTCGCCGAGAACGACCCCGAGGTCAACGAGGAGTGGATGTGCGACAAGGGGCGCTTCGCGTTCCGCTACGCACAGCGCCCCGACCGGCTGCACACCCCGCTGGTCCGCGGCGAGGACGGCACGCTCGCCCCCGCCAGCTGGCCCGAGGCGATCGAGGCCGCCGCGCGCGGGCTCGCCGGGAAGCAGCAGCGCACCGGCGTGCTGACCGGCGGGCGGCTCACCGTCGAGGACGCGTACGCCTACGCCAAGTTCGCCCGCGTGGCGCTGCGCACCAACGACATCGACTTCCGCGCCCGTGCCCACTCCGCGGAGGAGGCCGACTTCCTGGCCTCCCACGTGGCAGGGCACGGCCGGGACCTGGACGCGGCGGGCCTGACCTACTCCGCGCTGGAGGCCGCGCCCGCCGTGCTCCTCCTCGGTCTGGAGGCCGAGGAGGAGGCGCCCGGCATCTTCCTGCGGCTGCGCAAGGCCTGGCGCACCCGCGGCCAGCGCACCTGGGCACTGGCCACGCACGCCACCCGCGGCCTGCAGAAGGCCGGCGGCACGCTGCTGCCCGCCGCGCCGGGCACCGAGACGGAGTGGCTGGACGCGCTCGCGGGCGGCGTCGGCCTGGACGAGGAGGGCGCGGCGACCGCGGAGGCGCTGCGCGCCGACGGCGCGGTCATGCTGGTCGGCGAGCGGCTGGCCACCGTGCCGGGCGCGCTGACCGCGGCGCTGCGCACGGCGGTCGCCACCGGCGCCACCCTGGTGTGGGTGCCGCGCCGCGCGGGCGAGCGCGGCGCTGTGGAGGCCGGGTGCCTGCCCGGACTGCTGCCGGGGGCCAGGGCCGTGGCCGACGCCGAGGCCCGCGCCGAGGTGGCCCGCGCCTGGGGCGTCGCCGAACTGCCCACCGCACCGGGGCGCGACACCTCCCAGATCATCGAGGCCGCCGCCACGGGCGCGCTGTCCGCGCTGGTCGTCGGGGGAGTCGGCGTCGAGGACCTGCCGGACCCGGCCCGCGCCCGCGAGGCGTTGGAGGCGGTGGACTTCCTGGTCAGCCTGGAGCTGCGGCCCAGCGCCGTGACCGAGCTGGCCGACGTCGTCCTCCCCGTCTCCGCGACCCCGGAGAAGTCCGGCACCTTCCTCAACTGGGAAGGCCGCCTGCGGATGTTCGACGCGGCGCTCAAGCCCGACCAGATGACCCGCCGCCACGTCCAGCCCGACGCCCGGGTCCTGAACATGCTCGCCGACGCACTGGACGCCCACCTCGGACTGCCGGACGTGCGCATGGTGCGCGGCGAGCTCGACCGCCTCGGCCACCGCGGGGGCGGCGCCCGGCTGGACGCCCCGATTCCCCAGGCCCGCAGCGCGCCGCAGCCCGCCGCGGGCGAGGCCGTGCTGGCCGGGCACCGGATGCTGCTCGACCGGGGCCGCCTCCAGGAGGGGGACGAGGCCCTGGCCGGCACCCGGCACGCGGCGTACGCGCGGCTGTCGGCCGCCACCGCCGCCGAGATCGGCGCCGCGGACGGCGAGACCCTGGCCGTCGCGGGACCGCGCGGCGAGGTGCGGCTGCCGCTGTGCGTCACCGAGATGCCCGACCGGGTGGTGTGGCTTCCGCTCAACACGGTCGGCGGCGGCGTCGCGGCCGACGCCGGGGCGCTCCCCGGTGAGCTGGTGCGGATCGCGCCCGGAAGCGTCGGCGTCACCCAGACCCCGCAGGAGGTGGGCGCATGAACGGGCCGGTAGAGCACCTCGCCCAAGAGGATCTGTCGATGTTCGGCACCGATCCGTTCTGGCTCGTGCTGATCAAAGCCGTCTTCTGCTTCGCGTTCCTGATGGTGACGGTGCTGCTCTCCATCGTCTTCGAGCGCAAGATCGTGGGCTGGATGCAGCTGCGCGTCGGCCCCAACCGGCACGGGCCCTGGGGCATGCTCCAGTCGCTGGCCGACGGCGTGAAGCTGATGTTCAAGGAAGACATCATCGTCAAGGGCAGCGACAAGCTGGTCTATCTGCTGGCCCCGGTCATCGGCGCGGTGCCCGCCTTCATGGCGATCGCAGTCATCCCGTTCGGACCCGCGGACAACCAGATCTCGATCTTCGGGCACCGGACGGCGATGCAGCTGACGGACATGCCCGTCGCCGTGCTCTACATCCTGGCCACGGCCTCCATCGCCTCCTACGGCGTGGTGCTGGCGGGCTGGTCGTCCGGGTCGACGTATCCGCTGCTGGGCGGCGTGCGCGCCACGGCCCAGATCATCAGCTACGAGATCGCGATGGGCCTCAGCTTCGCCGCGGTCTTCCTCTACTCGGGGTCGATGTCGACCTCGGCGATCGTCGGCGAGCAGGCGGACGGCTGGTTCGCCTATCTGCTGCCGGTCTCCTTCCTGATCTATCTGATCTCGATGGTCGGTGAGGCGCACCGGGCGCCGTTCGACATGCCGGAGTCCGAGGGCGACCTGGTCGCGGGCTTCCAGACCGAGTACAGCTCGATCAAGTTCGCGATGTTCATGCTGACCGAGTACATCCACGTGGTGACGGTCTCCGCGCTGGCGGTCACGCTCTTCCTGGGCGGCTGGCGCGCCCCGGCGCCGATCTCCACCTGGTGGGAGGGCGCCAACCACGGCTGGTGGCCCATCCTGTGGTTCACCGCCAAGCTGCTCGTGCTGATCTTCTTCTTCATCTGGATCCGCGGCACGCTGCCCCGCGTGCGCTACGACCAGTTCATGAAGCTGGGCTGGAAGGTGCTCATCCCCATCGCCCTGGTGTGGCTGATGCTGGTGGCCACCGTCCGCGCGATGCGCAACGAGGGCTGGGACTACAGCGAGGTCGTCTACTGGGTCGCCGGGACGGCGCTGGCACTGCTGCTGATCTCCTTCGTCGTCGACTTCTTCCGCCCCGGCCCCGAGGAGGAGGAAGCGCCCGCACAGGGCAAGCCCTTCGACCCGATGGCCGGCGGGTTCCCCGTACCGCCGCTGCCGGGCCAGGAGTTGCCGCCGGTGCCGCGGCGGCCCTCGCGCGCCGCGCGCGAGCGGGAGCGCGAGCCGGTCGGCGCCGGGGCGGGCGGGCCCGGCACTCCTGGCGACGCAACTGACGCAACCACCGAGAGCAAGGGGGCTGACGGTGCCTGAAAACCCCGTGGCCGGCTTCGGCGTGACCTTCAAGGACATGTTCAAGAAGCGGCTGACCGAGCAGTACCCCGAGTACAAGAAGCCGACAGCGCCCCGCTTCCACGGCCGCCACCAGCTCAACCGGCACCCGGACGGGCTGGAGAAGTGCGTGGGCTGCGAGCTGTGCGCCTGGGCCTGCCCCGCCGACGCCATCTACGTCGAGGGGGCCGACAACACCGACGAGGAGCGCTACTCGCCCGGCGAGCGCTACGGCCGCGTCTACCAGATCAACTACCTGCGCTGCATCCTGTGCGGCCTGTGCGTCGAGGCCTGCCCCACCCGGGCGCTGACCATGACGAACGAGTACGAGCTGGCCGACTCCTCCCGCGAGTCCCTCATCTACACCAAGGAGGAGCTGCTCGCGGGCCTGGAGGAGGGCATGGTCGACTCGCCGCACGCCATCTTCCCCGGCATGACGGAGAAGGACTACTACCAGGGCCTGGTCAGCGAGGCCGCGCCCGGCACCGTGCGGCAGACACCCACCGACACCGGCGCCCCGCAGGAGTCCGCGGACACCTACGGCGCGGACGAACCCGCCGCGGGTGACGCGTACACCGGCGACGCGGCGGGCTTCGGCGCCATGACACACGGCGTCGTGACGGCCGGCGGGGAGGGGGAGCGATGAACGCACTCGCCGCCACCGCCACCTCCACGGGCGAGGCCGTCCAGTTCTGGGTGCTGGGCACCGTCGCCGTGCTCGGCGGGCTCGGTACGGTGCTGCTGCGCCGGGCCGTGCACAGCGCGCTCTGCCTGGCCGGGACAATGATCATCCTGGCGCTGTTCTACCTCGCCAACGGCGCCTACTTCCTGGGCGTCGTGCAGATCGTCGTCTACACCGGCGCGGTCATGATGCTCTTCTTGTTCGTGCTGATGCTCGTCGGCGTCTCCCACGCCGACTCGCTGCGCGAGACGTTGAAGGGGCAGCGCTGGCTCGCCGCGGCCTGCGCCCTGGGCGTCGGCATCCTGCTGGTCACCGGCATCGGGCAGGTCTCGGTGGGCAGCTTCAACGGGCTCGGGGCCGCCAACGCCCAGGGCAACGTCCCGGCGCTGGCCTCGCTGCTGTTCACCAAGTACGTCGTCGCCTTCGAGGTGGTCGGCGCCCTGCTGACCGTCGCCGCGGTCGGCGCCACGCTGCTCACCCACCGCGAGCGCGTCGAGAAGAACAAGTCGCAGCGCGAGCAGGCCGAGCAGCGGGTGCGCGACGGCAAGCAGGTCACCCCGCTGCCGGCGCCCGGCGTCTACGCCCGCCACAACGCCAACGACCGTCCCGCGCTGCTGCCCGACGGCACGCCCTCCGAGCTGAGCGTCAGCCGCACGCTGCGCGACCGGGGCCAGATCCGCGAGGTCAGCGCCGAGCAGCTGGCGCAGCTGGCCGCGATCGAGCAGCGCACCGCCGAGTACCAGGGCCGCGCCACCTACCCGGGCCCGAAGGACCCGGGTGAGCGGGCCGCCGACCGGGCCCAGGACGCGGCCGACCGTGCCGAGGACGCCGCCGACCGCGCCGAGGACGACGGCAAGGGCCGGCCCGCCGGGCTGGGCAGCGAGCGCGAGGAGGCCGCCAAGTGAGCCCGATCAACTACGTCTACCTGGCAGCGCTGCTGTTCACCATCGGCGCCGCCGGAGTCCTCATCCGGCGCAACGCCATCGTGGTGTTCATGTGCATCGAGCTGATGCTGAACGCCGCCAACCTGACGCTGGTCGCCTTCTCCCGGATGCACGGCAACCTCGACGGCCAGATCATGGCGTTCTTCGTCATGGTCGTCGCCGCCGCGGAGGTCGTGGTGGGCCTGGCGATCATCGTCATGCTCTACCGCTCCCGCCACTCGGCCTCGGTCGACGACGCCAGCCTGATGAAGCTTTGACCTCCTCCCCGGGCTGCTGAGGCCCGAGGATCCCTCCCCTTATGGAAGGAGCGTTAATACCTTGCAGGTTCACGCTGGTTGGCGCTTCGTCGACCGGGCAGCCCCGAGGTCTCCACGCCCTGTAACCGCCGAGCCCGGCGGCCAGTGTGTTCTTCGCTCCGACGGTGTCGGCGTTTTCACGGTGTCCGCAGGAGGTGCACAGGAACACCGCTTGGCTTTTGCGGGAGTTCGCGTCCACGGTCCTACAGTGTGGGCACGTCTGCGACGTGTACGCCGGGTTCACGCTACGCAGCTCGCAGCCGGCCCGGCGCGCTCGACTGCTGATGGCGAGCCCCAAGCCGTGCCAGCCCTTGTCGCGAATGGAGCGGTTGAGTCCGGCCTTCGCTGCGACATGACGACCAGGCTCTGCCACGGTCCCTGCGGCGGAACTCGTCATAGGGCTGACCTTCAGGTCTTCCAGGACGACAAGCGCCATTCCCCGAGTGACTTCGGCCGCGGTGCGCGCGTGAAAATCGTGGCGCCGGTCGCGCTCCCGTCGACGGATGACGTTGATCTTGGCGGTGCATGCGTTCCTGCGCCGGGAGCGTGGCTGACAACGACTCCGCCGCCGCTCCAGACGAAGCAGACGGCGCCGTTCGCCAAGACTGAGAAACGCCCGATCGAAGAACTGGCCGTCGCTCGTCGCTACGGCGTGGACCACCCCGCGGTCAATGCCGACCCGGCCTTTCTCCAAGCTCACTCGGGGCGGGACTTCGCCGGTCTCGACCAGAAACGAGACACGCCAACGTGGTCCGTCTCTGCGCAACGTGACCGAGCGGATGTCGCCGTCGACCGGTCGGGAGCGGCGGAAACGCACCCAGCCCAGCTTTGGCAGGTAAACGGCCGACCAGTGCCGGTTCAGCTTGCGGAGCGGATTCCCGCCCTGCGGAAAGCGGAAGGAGGGACGCCAATGGTTCCTTCCGGCCTTCGCTCGCCATCGCACCCTGGCAGGGCCGTGTCGTGCGCATGCGATGTCCAAGTCCCGCAGAACCTGCTGCAAAACCTGCGACTGCGGGCCCCTCAGCCAGTCAAATTCGCGCTTCGCCGCAGTCAGCTCCGCACACTGGGCCGCGAATCCGATGAACGACCCACGCTGCCGATAACAGCGCCGCTGTTCCAGCGCGGTGTTCCACACGACGCGAGAAATGCCAGCCCATCCATCGGCCAGCAGGGATTGCGCGACGCTCAGCTCAGCACGGTACGAGCGACCTTCCAGCACAGCGCATCACCTCTCATGACGTCACAGACATCGTATTCCGCTGCACTGACAGAACGACGAGACCGGCGAATCACTCCAGCTCGGACACCACGAAGGAACCACGAGCCCGTTCGCCAGGAAGAGGTAAGGGGTACGAACCAGTGGAGTCAATGATCGGACTGCTCGTCGGAGTGCCCCTGCTCGGCGCCGCCGTGCTGCTGTTGGGCGGGCGGCGCCTGGAGCGGAGCGGGCACTGGCTGGCGACACTGCTGGCCGCGGCCTCCTTCGTGATCGGGGCCGTGCTGTTCGCCTCGATGCTGGGCGAGGACGCCGAGAGCCGGGCCATGCACAGCAAGCTGTTCTCCTGGGTGCCGGTGGAGGGCTTCCAGGCGGACGTGGCCTTCCAGCTCGACCAGTTGTCGATGACGTTCGTCCTGCTGATCACCGGCGTGGGCACGCTCATCCACCTCTACTCGGTCGGCTACATGGAGCACGACCCGGACAGGCGCCGCTTCTTCGCCTACCTGAACCTGTTCCTCGCGGCGATGCTGCTGCTCGTCCTCGCCGACAACTTCCTGCTGCTGTACGTCGGCTGGGAGGGCGTGGGCCTCGCCTCGTATCTGCTGATCGGGTTCTGGCAGCACAAGCCGAGCGCGGCGACGGCGGCGAAGAAGGCGTTCCTGGTCAACCGCGTCGGTGACGCGGGTCTGGCCATCGCCATCTTCCTGATGTTCACCACCTTCGGCACCTTCGCCTTCGCGCCCGTCCTCTCCTCCGCGTCGGAGGCGAGCGAGGGCAAGCTGACGGCGATCGGGCTGATGCTGCTGCTGGCGGCGTGCGGCAAGTCGGCGCAGGTGCCGCTCCAGTCCTGGCTCGGCGACGCCATGGAGGGCCCCACCCCGGTCTCCGCGCTCATCCACGCGGCGACGATGGTGACCGCGGGCGTCTACTTGATCACCCGCTCCGGCGCGATCTTCAACGGGGCGCCGGACGCGCAGCTGGTCGTGGTGATCGTCGGCGCGGTCACGCTGCTGTTCGGTGCGATCGTCGGTTGCGCGAAGGACGACATCAAGAAGGCATTGGCCGGCTCGACCATGTCGCAGATCGGCTACATGATCCTGGCTGCCGGGCTCGGCCCGATCGGTTACGCGTTCGCCATCATGCACCTGGTCACCCACGGCTTCTTCAAGGCCGGGCTGTTCCTCGGCGCGGGCTCGGTGATGCACGGCATGAACGACGAGGTCGACATGCGCCGCTACGGCGGGCTGCGGAAGTACATGCCCGTCACCTTCGTCACCTTCGGCCTCGGCTATCTCGCCATCATCGGCTTTCCAGGACTGTCCGGGTTCTTCTCCAAGGACCAGATCATCGAGGCCGCCTTCGCCAAGGGCGGCACCGAGGGCTGGATTCTGGGCGCGGTCACCCTGCTGGGCGCCGCCCTCACCGCGTACTACATGACGCGGGTGATGCTGATGACGTTCTTCGGCGAGGAGCGCTGGCGCAAGGCGCCCACCCCCTCTCCGGCCGAGCCCGATATCGAACCTGCGGCCGAGACACGGGGCGCGTACGCGCCGCCCCACCCGCACGAGTCCCCGAAGATCATGACGATCCCGATGATCGTGCTCGCCTTCGGCTCCGTCTTCGCGGGCGGCCTCTTCAAGGCGGGCGAGTCCTTCGTGGGCTGGCTGGAGCCGGTCACCCGGTTCGAGCACGGGCACTCCCCGGTCTCGGCCACCGCGGTGACGGCCTCCACGATCGTGGCGCTCGTCCTCGGCGTGGGCGCCGCCTACCTCCAGTACGGGCGCAAGCCGGTGCCCGCGCTCGCCCCGCGCGGCAGCCTGCTCACCCGCGCGGCCCGCCGCGACCTGCTCCAGGACGACTTCAACCACGCGGTGCTGGTCAGCGGAGGTACGCACCTGACCCGCAGCCTGGTCTACGTCGACAACAAGGTCGTCGACGGCGCCGTCAACGGCACGGCCGCCTCCTTCGGCGGTCTGTCGGGGCGGCTGCGGCGGCTCCAGAACGGTTTCGCCCGCTCCTACGCGGTCTCGATGTTCGGCGGCGCGGCGGTGCTGATCGCCGCGACCCTGCTGATGAGGGCGGTCTGAGTCATGTCATTTCCTCTGCTGACGGTCACGGCGGCACTGCCTGCCGTCGGGGCCGTCGCCACCGCCGCCGTCCCGGCGGCCCGGCGCACCGCTGCCAAGTGGCTGGCGCTGCTGGTCTCGTTGGCCACCCTCGTGCTGGCCGCCGTGGTGCTGTTCCGCTTCGACCCGGACGGCGCCCGCTACCAGATGACCGAGTCGCACGCCTGGATCTCCGACTTCGGGGTCCGCTACGAACTCGGCGTCGACGGCATCGCCGCGGCCCTGATGGCGCTGACGGCGCTGCTGATCCCGTTCGTCATCGGTGCGGGCTGGCACGACGCCGACGACGCCGACGACCGCGCGGGTGAGCAGGCCAACCGCCGCTGGCGCCCCACCCAGGGCTTCTTCGCCCTCATCCTCGCCGTCGAGGCGATGGTGCTGGTCTCGTTCGCCGCCACCGACGTCTTCCTCTTCTACCTCTTCTTCGAAGCGATGCTCATCCCGATGTACTTCCTCATCGGCGGCTTCGGGGACCGGGCGCACGCGGCCGGTGAGGAGGAGGGCGCCAAGCAGCGCTCCTACGCCGCGGTGAAGTTCCTGCTCTACAACCTGGCCGGCGGGCTGGTCATGCTGGCCGCCGTCGTCGGGCTGTACGTCGTCAGCGCGGACTCCCTGGGCGAGGGCACCTTCTCGCTGCCGGAGCTGCTCAAGGCGCGGGCGAGCGGAGAGCTGACGATGGCGACGTCCACCGAGCGGTGGCTGTTCCTCGGCTTCTTCGTCGCCTTCGCCGTCAAGGCGCCGCTGTGGCCGCTGCACACCTGGCTGCCGAACGCCATGGGCGAGTCCACCGCACCGGTCGCGGTGCTCATCACGGCGGTCGTCGACAAGGTCGGCACCTTCGCGATGCTCCGCTTCTGCCTGGGCCTCTACCCCGAGGCCAGCTCCTGGGCCACCCCGGTGGTGCTCGGGCTGGCGCTGGTCAGCGTCCTGTACGGGGCGCTGCTCGCGGTCGGGCAGCGGGACATCAAGCGCCTGGTGGCGTACGCGTCCATCTCGCACTTCGGATTCATCATCCTGGGCGTCTTCGCGATGACCAGCCAGGGCCAGGGCGGCGCGACGCTCTACATGGTCTTCCACGGCATCTCGACGGCCGCGCTGATGCTGGTGGCCGGCTTCCTCATCTCCCGCCGCGGCTCGCGTCTGATCGCGGACTACGGCGGAGTGCAGAAGGTGGCGCCCGTCCTGGCCGGCACGTTCCTGATCGGCGGCCTGGCCACGCTCTCGCTGCCGGGGCTGGCGCCGTTCGTCAGCGAGTTCCTCGTCCTGGTGGGCACGTACGAGCGCTACCCGGTCGCCGGGATCATCGCCACCGCGGGCATCATCCTCGCCGCGCTGTACGTGCTGGTGCTCTACCAGCGCACGATGACCGGGCCGATCCGCAAGCCCCAGATCGAGGGGATGCCCGACCTGAAGGTGCGCGAGGTCGCGGTGGTGGCGCCGCTGGTGGCCCTGCTGATCTTCCTCGGCGTCTTCCCCAAGCCGCTCACCGAGATCGTGAACCCCGCCGTGGAGCACACCCTCTCGGACGTACAGAAGAAGGACCCGAAGCCGCAGCATCCCGTCGCGGAGCGCGCGGGGTCCGACGACAAGCCGGCTGGGCACGGCGGAGGTGACCACGAGTGACTGGCATGATCGACGTCGCGTCGGCGGGAGGCACTCCCGGCGTCCACAGCCTGTGGACGGTCGCGGCCGGCGCGGGCGACAAGCTCCAGGCGCCCAGCATCGAGTACGGGAAGCTCTCCCCGACGCTGATCGTCCTCGGCGCCGCGGCCCTCGGCGTCCTCATCGACGCCTTCGCGCCCCGCAAGGCCCGCTACGGTGCCCAACTGTTCGTGGCGCTGGTGGGCCTGGCCGCCGCGTTCGCCGCCGTCATCGGCCTGGCGGCCTCCGGCGCGGGCACCACCGAGGCGCAGATCGCCGGCATGGGTGCGCTGGCCGTGGACGGACCCGCGCTCTTCCTCCAGGGCACCCTGCTGCTGGTCGGCATCGTGGGCGTCTTCACCTTCGCCGAGCGGAAGCTGGAACCCTCCGCGCACGGCTCCCGGGTCGACTCGTTCGCCGCGCAGCCCGCCTCGGTGCCCGGCGGCGAGGGCGAGGCGCAGGCCGTCAAGGCGGGCTGGACCACCACCGAGGTCTTCCCGCTGCTGATGTTCGCCGTCGGCGGCATGCTGCTCTTCCCGGCCGCCAACGACCTGCTGACCCTCTTCATCGCGCTGGAGGTCTTCTCCCTCCCGCTGTACCTGCTGTGCGCGCTCGCCCGCCGCAGGCGGCTGCTCTCCCAGGAGGCCGCCGTCAAGTACTTCCTGCTGGGCGCGTTCTCCTCCGCCTTCCTGCTGTTCGGCACCGCGCTGCTCTACGGCTACGCGGGCACCGTCAGCTACTCGGGCATCGCCCGCGTCGTCTCCGGCTCCGACGCCCTCAGCGACCCGGTGCTGGCCCAGACGGCGGGCAACGACGCGCTCCTGCTGATCGGCGGCGCGCTCGTCGTCATGGGGCTGCTGTTCAAGGTCGGCGCCGTCCCCTTCCACATGTGGACCCCGGACGTGTACCAGGGCGCGCCCACCCCGGTGACCGGCTTCATGGCAGCCGCCACCAAGGTCGCCGCCTTCGGCGCGCTGCTGCGGCTGCTGTACGTGGTGCTGCCGGGCCTGCGCTGGGACTGGCGGCCCGTCATGTGGGGCGTGGCCGTCCTGACGATGCTCGCCGGCGCCATCGTGGCCATCACCCAGACCGACATCAAGCGGCTGCTCGCCTACTCCTCCATCGCCCACGCGGGCTTCCTGCTGGCGGGCGTCATCGCCACCTCCAAGGACGGCATCTCCTCGGTGCTGTTCTACCTGGGTGCCTACGCGTTCGTGACGCTGGGCGCGTTCGCCGTCGTCACCCTGGTACGGGACGCTGGCGGCGAGGCGACGCACCTGTCCAAGTGGACCGGGCTCGGGCGGCGTTCGCCCCTGCTCGCGGCCGTCTTCGCCGTCTTCCTGCTGGCCTTCGCGGGCATCCCGCTCACCTCGGGCTTCGCCGGGAAGTTCGCCGTGTTCAAGGCGGCGGCCGAGGGCGGCGCGGGCCTCCTGGTCGTCTTCGGCGTCCTCGCCTCGGCCATCGCCGCCTTCTTCTACCTGCGCGTCATCGTGTTGATGTTCTTCAGCGAGCCGCAGGCCGACGGGCCGAGCGTGGCCGTACCGAGCGTCATGACGACCTCGGCCATCGCGATCGGCGTCGTGGTGACCGTCGTCCTCGGCGTGGCACCGCAGTACTTCCTCGATCTGGCGGGACACGCGGGAGTCTTCGTCCGGTGAACCACATACGGCTCGTCAGAACCCCGCCCTAGCTGTACGAAGCGCCGCCAGAGGCCCCGACGGGCCACATCTGGCGGCGTTTTGTAATGAGCACTGTCCGATGCACCAGTGACAAGACGTGTGCGGAAACGGTAGGAACTCGAAGCATGGGTTGTGTGATTCTCCGCCAGGAAAAGGGCGGATACCAAGGAAAACAGGGCGGAATCTTCACAGAAGGGGTGTCCGCCGAGTCGGTGGGCGCCAAGGGGCTGTGTCTGCACGTCCTGCACATCCCGGCGAACTCGAAGGGGGAACCACACCTGCACGCGGGCCACGAATCGGCCATCTACGTCGTCAACGGGGTGCACGAGATGTGGCACGGCCAGGACCTGGAGAACCGCGACACCCTCCACCCCGGCGACATGGTCTACGTGCCGGCGAACATGCCGCACATGCCGGTCACCGGCGAAGAACCCGTCACCGTCGTGGTGGCGCGCACCGACCCCCGCGAACAGGAGTCGGTCCACCTGCTCTCGCCGCGCGACCCCTGAGGGGCCCGCCGGGCGCCGGCGGGCCCAGGGCCCGCCGCGGCGACGCCGGGGCGCCCGCGCGCGGTGACACGGACCGCGGTCCTGGCCCGGACCCCGAAGGGGCCGGGCCCGTGGTCCCGGCCGCGCTGACCAGGTGCCGGAAACGGGCGCTCAAAGAGCGTTGCGTCCCGGCCGGGGTGCTTCATCGCAGCTCAGGTGACGGACCGTGCGGAAGGCACTGGACTCGGCCTGGCCGGAGCCACACAAGAGGCTGCCGCCCCGGGCCTCCGCTCTGGATTGGTACAAGCCGTTGATCGACGAAATCCTCCGGACGGACCTGGATGCGCCACGCGAGCAGCGGCACACCGTCACCCGGATCTTCCACCGGCTGGTCGAGGAACACGGCGCCGACGTCTCCTACGGGATGGTCCGCTACTACGTCGCCGCCAGCACGAGCCGAGGAGCCGGCGAAGGCCGGCTGAGCTCAGGGCGACCAGACGTACGGTGTCGTCGTGGTGACCGCGTGCAGGCCAAGGCGGGTGAGGATCGGGGCGCTGTCGGGTGAAGCGTCGACGTAGACGTAGGGGACCTCGCGAACGGCAGCGAGTTGGGCCCGCTGGGCGACCATGGCCCGGTAGAGGCCCTGTCCTCGCCATTCCTTGAGCGTTGAGCCGCCCCAGAGGCCGCCGAAGTCGACGCCGTCGTTGAACACCAGCCAGGCGGCGCAAACGACTTCGGCGCGTGCCTCGGCGACGAGGACGATGGTGTTCTCTGGGGCGTTCTCGACCCGGGCGGCCAAGTCGTCGGCGAGCCAACTCCAGTCCTCGCCCCAGACGGTGCTCTCCATAGCGGCGATGCGCTGGAGGTCTGATCTGGAGGTGACACGGCGGAGGGTCACGCCGTCGGGCAGGACGGGGTCGGAGGCAAGGTCTGCTGACTGCCCGATGAGTACCGTCTCGCTGCCCTCGGCGACAAAGCCGGCCGCGGTGAGCCGGTCGGTGAGGTCGGTGGGGAGATCATGGGCGCGAGTCTTCCATTCGACCGCCTCACCACGGGCAGCGTAGAAGTCACGCTGCCGCGCTATGAGCGTGTCGAGTTCTGCCCCGTATACACCGAGGTCGCGTGGGCCCGTGACGAAACCGCGGTGCCAACCGACGACCCGGGTCAACGGGCCGTCCTTCTCGACGCGGGCGCTGCCGCCAGGCGGCGTGACACCACGAAGTTGGGCGTCATACACGGTCCGGAGTTCGTCGATCAGAGTGTCCTCCACTCACACACCGTACGGACCGGGTCAAGTGAATAATCGCCGGTCGAAACCGCCCGAACGTCGAGGGCTGCACTGCCTCACCCGGCCACCAAGGATCAGAACAGGTACTGACCCCTGCCGCTACCCGCCTCGACGGCCAGCCGCCCTTCGAGCGGCTGGCCGTCGACACGTTCGCACCCACGCAGCGCCGTCATTTGCCATCCACATTCCAGAGCCGGTTGATCACCAACTGCCTCCGGGAACCGTCGACAAACGCTGTTCTTGGAGAGCAACGAAGCCAGCCAGCGTCTCCGACAACGCCGGCGGCATCCAGGTGCTCTCACAGACCGCACAGGCCCACCCGCTCCGAAGCCATGATCCGCCTCGCGATGACCGACCTGATGAGCCGTCGCCTCACCCGAGAAGCCACGCTGAACTGGCGCGGTACCTAGGCGTGTTTCAGAAATGGATCAAGGGCGGGCCATGATCACTTCTCGTGGCTCGAAAGGATCTGACAGACGCTCAGTGGGTGGTGCTGGAACCGTTGCTGCCGAAGGGCATCAAACCTGGTCGGCCGCCGGTGCACACCAAGCGGCAGCTGATCAACGGCATACGGTTCCGCACGCGGACCGGCATACCGTGGCGGGACCTGCCCGAGCGGTACGGCCCGCGGGCGACGGTGTACGGGCTCTTCCGCCGCTGGCAGCTCAACGGCACCTGGCACCGCATCTTCGAGCAGCTTCAGGCCCAGGCCGACGCCAAGGGGCTGATCACCTGGGACATCTCGGTGGACTCGACGATCGCCCGCGCGCACCAGCACGCAGCGGGAGCCCGAAAAAGGGGAATCTGCAGGTCGAGCCGCCCGGCGGCGTCTTCGTCGAGCCTGACGACCACGGGCTCGGGCGCTCGCGGGGCGGGCTGACCACCAAGCTCCATCTTGCGGTCGAACAGGCCCAGAAGCCGATGTCACTTGTGATCACAGCTGGCCAGCGCGGTGACTCCCCGCAGTTCCAAGTCGTCCTGGGCCATATCCGGGTGCCCCGTGTGGGACCGGGGCGCCCGCGCACCCGGCCGGACAAGGTCCGTGCGGACAAGGCATATGGCTCCCGTGCGAACCGCGCTTACCTGCGCAAGCGCGGGATCTGCTGCACGATCCCGGAGAAGCGCGATCAGATCGCGAACCGCAAGAAGCGCGGCTCCCGCGGCGGCCGGCCGACGAAGTTCGATGCCGAGGACTACAAGGGGCGTCACGCGGTGGAGTGCGGCATCAACCGCCTCAAAAGACACCGAGCGGTGGCAACGCGATACGACAAGCTCGCTGTCCGCTACGAGGCCACCATTCACATCGCCGCGATCAACGAGTGACTGTGATCGCTCATGAAACAGGCCCACGGCCTGGCTCATGAGCCTGCCGTCACTCGGCGGTGAGCTTCGCGATATCGGGGGCGTAGACGGTCATCCAGTGCGGGCGCAGCCGGTAGAAGACCACGTCGTTGTCCCAGTCGAAGGCGTCGTCGCCGTAGAAGTCCTTGAAGTACGCGAGCAGGTCTGGCCAATCCGCAGCCGGCTCGCCGTCCTCGGGGTTGAGGGTCTCCACCATGCCGTGCGTGAACACGCCCAAGTCCTCGCCGCGCATGTGCGCGACGCTGGCGGCGGGGCGGGCGGTGAGATGGCGGGCCTTGGCGGCGCTGCGCGCCGTGCCGAAGTACCACTTGCCGTGCAGGAAATGCCCGTCCACGCCGCTGATCCGCGGCTCGCCCTTCGCCGTCACAGTGGAGAGGGCGAGCGTGCACATGCCGGTCAGGATCTCGGTGAGCTGCTCTGCGGCCAGGGTGCGCTCGGTGATGATCGAACGGAGGTGGGCGGTGGAGCGGGACAGGGAGGCTTCGAGCAGGGCTTGGAGCTCGTTGAGTTCTTCGGGGGTTTCACGCATCGGGCCACTGTAGCCAGGGGCGCCCCATCCCGGCACCGGAGGCAACAGCGCCTCGTGGCCCACTGGTCGCCCCTCAGGTCTCCACCAGCCGCCCAGAGCCGTTTCACGACAATGATCCACTTCTGAAACACGCCCTAGCGCCCGAACGGGCCGCAACGAGAAAGCGTCAGCACTCGTCAAAGCCGCGGAAGGTCCCTGATTCATCAGCGGCGTCGGCGTACTCCGCAAAGTCCATGTTGGCGATGCTGAGGTTGGCCGAGATGTTGGGAAACCACCGAGCGGGGACTCTGAACGTCCGCCCGGGCTCGTCTGAGAGATCCACGGCCAGGAGCGGGTAACCCGGATCCTTCATCGTGGCTGCGTCCGCCAGAAACAGGTAAACGATCTGCTCGTCCTCGTCCGCAGCAGCCTCTTCAGCCATCAATGCCTGGACCCCCACGCCGGCGAAGCGAAGCTCGCTGACATACGTGGCGTGGGGGTACTCGTTAGCCGCGTCGAGTGCGGTTCGAACCGAGTCCCAGGCCCCCTCGTCACCGAAGTCGGTGCGCAGGACCAGCGAGGTCAGATCATCGGGCTGAGGCAGAGACATCTCGTCACCCTCTCACCTGACGCTGACACCGACTACCCAGACCAGGCTCCCCCCCCGGCACCGGCAGAACTCCTCAAGCAGCCTGGCGATAACAAACACCCTGCCAGGACAAAACGCTCTTTCAGCCCCCGGGGTACTCGCGGACCTTGCGGCCGTTCTCCGAGCTCTCCGTCTTCTCGTGCGGCTGCTCGGTGACGTCGTCCAGCTTGTCGGGGAGGTTCTCGGGCAGCTTGTCGGGCAGGTCTCCGAGGTCGTCGGGGTCCTTGGGCAGCTTCGCCGGGGCGTTGGCCGCCCTGGCGTAGGTGTCGGTGGCCCCGCCGTTCCAGGTGACCTTCAGCGAGGTCGCCGTCACCGCGCCGACCTTGCCCGTGGCGCGCTCCTCGCCGACGCCCGCCGGGCACTTGAGGACCAGCGACTTCTCGGCGCCCGCCGCCATGACGCGCCCTGTGCACACCTTCTTGTCCTTGCCCCGCAGCAGGGACGCGGCGTCGTCGACGACGGTGAGCGTCAGCTTCTGGCCCTCCGCGTCGGCCGTCCAGACCCCCGGCAGCCGGCCCTTGCCCGCCGACTCCTCACTCTTGTCCGGCGCGGGCGCGGCGGACTTCTTCTCGTCGGCCTTGGCCTTGCCGCCGTCGTCGCCCTTGCCGTCGTCGCCGCTGCCGCAGCCACCCACCAGCAGCGCGGTGGTCGCTGCCGCGACCACCGCCCCCGTCCTCCGCGCTGACGTGCGCACTGTCCCTCCTCGGTCGTCCCACCCTGGTCGTTTGCAGGGTCACGACAACCTAGCAGGGGGCTCCCCGCGCGTCGTGGCGCCTCAGAACGGGTCCTCGGCCGACGGGAAATCCGTGGGGAGGTCCGGTGGCGGAGAGGCCAGCTCCGGGTCGGAGGACTTGCCCAGCTCCACCGTCCGGCCCGAACCCCACTTCACGGTCATGCTCTTGTCCGAGACGCTGGTCACGGTGCCGCTGGTGTAGTCGGTGCCGCCCCCCTCGCAGGTCAGATCGAGCGAGGTGCCGTTGGCCTTGCCGTCGCAGCGGTCGGGCATGATCATGAAGACCCGCTTGTCGGGCGAGATGCTGAAGACGACGGACTCGCCGTCGACCGCGGGGTGCGTCGCCCAGGCGCCGACCATCGCCGACGGGTCGACCGAGCCGCCCCCGCCCCCGTC
>NZ_JASKYT010000349.1:0-8448 GCF_041028275.1 Streptomyces sp. PU-14G | reverse complement strand
CTTCCGCGATGTCACTGCGCCACTGCACCACTGCGCCGCCGCGCTGCCGAGTTGTTGCGCTGCCGGGCTACTGCGTCAGTGCGCGGGGACGCCAGTGCGCCGGGACGCCGCGGCGTACGCGGCGTACGGCGGGGAGTGCGCGACGTGGCGGACGCGGGTCGGAGCATGGTGGGGGACGGGCCGGGCTCAGTCAGCCCGGCCCGAATTGGCCCGATCCGAACCGGCCCGGCCTGGACCCATCCGGCCCGATCCGGGCCGTGAAGCGGGCGCGGGCGTAGGCCCGGCGTGCTGCGGAGAGTGGCCCGGCGTGTGATTTCTCCCTCCCTTCCGGGCGCGGAACGGACGGCTGCGGGATGCTGGAGATAACGTGCGTTCACGCCCCCATGGCCTGACCCGGCCGGGAGGTCGTGGAGGTCGTCCAACAGGGAGGCAATGATGGTTGTGTCCGGTCCGATTCGCGTGGTCGTCGCCAAACCTGGCCTCGACGGTCATGACCGGGGCGCCAAGGTCATCGCCCGTGCCCTGCGTGACGCGGGCATGGAGGTCATCTACACCGGCCTGCACCAGACCCCGGAACAGATCGTCGGCACCGCCATCCAGGAGGACGCCGACGCCATCGGCCTCTCCATTCTCTCCGGCGCGCACAACACCCTCTTCGCCCGCGTCCTGGAACTGCTGCACGAACGGGACGCCGCCGACATCAAGGTGTTCGGCGGCGGGATCATCCCCGAAGAGGACATCCCCCCGCTCAAGGAACAAGGCGTCGCGGAGATCTTCACCCCCGGTGCCACGACGAACGAGGTCGTCGAGTGGATCCGCACGCACGTGGGCCCGGTGGCCGCCTGATCCTTCCGAGCGGCCCGCGGCGGCGGGCCGCTGCGCCGGATCACCCCCTGTCGCGGAGCTCCGCCAGCATCGTGCCGCGGAGCCGCAACGTGCTGACGAGCCGCTGGAACGACTCCGCCCAGTAGGCGCCGGCACCCGGAGACTCCTCCTCCCGCGCGTCGGGGACAGCGGCGAGCGGGGCGAGCCGCTCGGCGTCGGACGGGTCCAGGCAGCGCTCGGCCAACCCCATCACTCCACTGAAGCTCCACGGGTAACTCCCCGCGTCCCGGGCGATCTCCAGCGCGTCCACGACCGCCCGCCCCAGCGGCAGCGACCACGGCACCGCGCACACCCCGAGGATGCGGAACGCCTCCGACAGCCCGTGGGCCGCGATGAAGCGCGCGGCCCACGCGCCACGCTCTTCCTCGGGGAGCACCGACAACAACTTGGCAGGATCACCCGGCCCCTCCGCGAACGGCTCGATGGGCTCACCGATCAGCGCACGTGCCCACGCGGCGTTCCGCTGCCGGACGGCCGCGGCGCACCACGCCGCGTGCAGGTCGTCCCGCCAGCCGTCGGCAACCGGCAGCGCGACGATCTGCTCGGGACTCCGCCCCTCCAGCCGTTCACACCACATGCCCAGCGGTGACGCCTCCACCAACTGGACGAGCCACCAGGCCCGCTCGCCCCGGCCCGTGGGCGGCTTGGGTATGACGCCGTCGCGCTGCATGGCGGCGTCGCACTCGTGCGGTGCCTCGACGACGATGCCGCCGCCGCCCACCCGGTCCGGCGCCACGCACGCTCGGGCCCGCTCCGCCATGCGTGCCGCCAGCGCTGAGCCGGGCAGCGCCGCCAGCAACTCGGCCGCCGTCGCCCGCACCGTGCGGCTGCGGTCCGCCAAAGCTCGCTCCAGGAACGGTTCGTCGGCCTCGCCGAGTCCCTGGCGCAGCGAGTCCAGGAACATCAGCCGGTCCTCGGCGCGCTCGGTCTGCCAGGATGAGGCCAGCAAGGCGAGACCCGCCTCCGGTCGACGTCGCCGCAGCGCCGACAGTACCGCCACCCGCTCGGCGAACAGGCCCTCCTGCCACACGCGTTCGCCCGCCCCCGGCTCCTCGCCCGGTATCTGGCGTCGCACGCCGTCCCGCAGCGCGTACCTCCAGTCCGTGTTGTGGCGCGCCAGCCACAGCGCTCGGGGGCCTGCGAAGGCCAGCGTCTCGGCCCGCAGGTCCGTACGGGCCCGCGCCGCGTCCAGCAGCGCCGGCAGCAGCTCGGCCGGGGCGCGATAGCCCTGGCGGTTGGCCTCCGCGAGCCACTGCGGCAGCAACTCGCCCAGGTCGGGGCCCGCCCCGCGCCGTCCCGCCGCCGCGCCCGCGTGACCGGCCCCGCTTCCCGTTCGCTCCGCGAGCAGCATGGCCAGCCGCTGCTCGGCTGCGGTGGGCAACGGGGCCCGCGTGTCCTTCGGCGCGGGCTGCGGCCGTTGCCGGGGCACGGCGGGCCGCGCGCCGGCCCGCCGACGAACGGTCTCGGCCGCCGCCGCGTCCAGCAACGCCGTCGCGCTCCCTCCCGGCGGGCGCCGCCGCTCGCCACCCAGCAGAGCGGCGGCCACCAACTCGCCCCACTCCGGGCCGTACGCCCCCCGGCCTCCGTCCCGCTCGGCATGGAGCCGACGGTCGTCCGCCGCCCGGCCCCCGTGCCGCTCGGCATGGGGCCGACGGTCGTCCGCCGCCCGGCCCCCGTGCCGCTCCGCGTGGGGCCGACGGTCGTCCGCCGCCCGGACCCCGTCCCGCTCCGCGTGGGGCCGACGGTCGTCCGCCGCCCGTGCCCCGTGCCGCTCCGCAGGGAGTTGGCCGTCCCCCTGGCTCCGCTCCGAGGGCCCGGCAGCTCCCGCCGACCTTGCCACCGCCCCCGGCTCGGCGGCGTACTGCGCAGCACGGAGGGCCGGTTGGGTACGGGGGCTGTCAGCCTCCGCGCCCTGGCGGGGTACTCGCGTCTCCGGTTGTGTGTGCGTGCTTCGGGGTTCTGCGCCGTGTCGCGATGTACGTGGTCCCGATTGCGGGTTCGCGCTTCCGGGCTCTGCGCCGTGTCGTGGTGTCGGGAGGCCCGGTTGTGGGTGCGCGCCCGCGGTGTCGGTGTTGGTGTCGTGTGGTGTCCCTCGCGCCTCCCCCCGCCCGTGCGCGCTTTCCGGCGCGCCTCCGTCTCGCGTGTCCTGTTCTTCCCGTCGCTCCGCCGTGCTTCCGGGCCGGGCGACGTGCGGCCCCCCGCCCGCTTCCGACGGCCCGCTCGCCCGGTGTTTCCGTCCGTCTTCCGTCTCAGCCGACACGTTATCCAGCTCCCGTCCCGCCGCCGTCGCCTCTTTCCGAGGGCGAAGCCCGCGCGGCTCGCCCGTTTCGTGCGTGCTGTCGACCGCTGCGCCCCCGCCCCACCGGCTTGCCGCCGTCAGAGGGCGACGGGTCTGCTTTCGAGCCATGCCGTGTGGGGGGTGAAGCCGCGGTGGCCGCACTCGCCGAAAACCGTCAGAGGACCGTCGGCGGCCATGGCCAGCAGTTTCCACAGGGGCTTCGCGCCGGTATCCGGGGCGATGGGAAGGGCGACGTCGGCTACGTCGGCTTCTGCGGAGGCCAGCTGCCAACCGGTGGCGGTCGCAGGCTCAGCCGCGCTGGGGCCCGCGGCAGGGGCGCCGCACGCGGATGGGGGCACCGGAACCACGTCCCGCAGCACGTACGGCCAGCCCTCCAGCCACGGATCGCCGCGGAGAGCACGCGCGTACGCCTCCAAAGCCGCCGGGATGCTGCCACCCGCCGGCCGGAAACCGGGCAGCGGCTCCCCGTGCCGTTCGCCGAGCGCGGCCCGCAGCGGGCTGCCGCCGGGGTAGTAGGCGAGCTCGGCGTCCAGCGCCGCGCCGACCGGCAGCGCCTGCTGAGGCACACGCCCGGCGGCGTAGGAGAGCAGCATCGCCTGGCGACCCGTCGCGCGGCCGTGCAGCCAGATGCGCCGGGGCGTGAGACGCCCCTCCTCCGTGTCCCGCTGAGCGAGCACCAGCCACTCGTCTCGTATCAACGCGTCACCGTCCGCGAGAAGTTCCGACGCCTCGACCGTCAGCCCCACCCGTGTGCGCACCGTCTCGGCCAGCGGCGTCGGCAGTGCGTCTCGTCCCTCCCAGGCGCGGGCGAGCAGATGCAGCAGCGCGCACTCCGCCAGCAGCCGTTCCGGCCACCCCTCGCCCGATCCGGCCACGGAACCCAGTTCCCGAACGCGTGCGGCCAGGCCCGGCGCTTGGGAGTCGACCATACGAGCCGCCATTTCCTCCCACGGCGCGTATCCGGCCTGTTCGGCGCCCGCGAGTCCGCCGCGCAGCAGGTCGCTCAGCCGCTGCTCCAGCTCCTCGGCGCCCGCGCTGATCCGGGCCGTGCGCTGTGCGGCACGGTGGCGCGCTGCCTCGGTACGGGTGTGGGCGCGAGTGTGGGTGTGGGTCTGCGGGTCGTCCGCACCGTCCGTGTCCGCTTCCCGCGCCTGGGAAGACCCCGCCACCGTCGTGGGTCGGCGTGGGCTGCCGCCCTTCCGAAAGCCCGTGCCGTTCCCGTCCCCTGCGTCCTTCGCCACCGTCGTGTCGACCTCCTCTCCAGCGCTCCCCGCCCCACCCGTGTCGGCGGTCTCCGAACTACCCCCCGCGGTCTCGGCACCGACCCCCGCGGTCTCGGCACCGACCCCGGCGGTCTCGGCACCGACCCCGGCGGCCTCCGCCACGGCCTCGGCGGCGGTCGCCTCACCGCTCGCGCGCCGGCCCCATGTCGCGCTGCCGTCCGCACTCGCTCCAGGCCACGCGCCGGGCGCCGCAAGCCTGCCCCCGGCGCGGGGCGCTGCGTCGGCAGGCGGCGGCTGCGCGCCTCCGTGCTCCGCCATCCAGCGGACCGTCTGTCCACCCATGCCGAAAACGGTAGGCGCCACCACTGACATCGGGCCCCCAACTCGCTATCGGTGCAGGTCGGAAGCGCTCCGGGGAAGATTGTCAGTGGCGGGGTGCAGAGTGGTTCACGGATCGGCCGAGGCGCTGCGGTGCGGGGGCTTCTTCCTTGGCCGCTCCCATGCCTTCTTCCGTAATCGAGCCCTGCGTTGAGGGGGAGTTGTGAACCAGAGCGATGTCGCGGAGCAGGCGGCGCTGCGGCCCCACGCCGAGGACGCGTTCGCGGATGAGCTGGCTGCCCTGGCGGAGGTCGACGACAGGCCCCGGCCTGCGCGTTGGCGGCTGTCGCCCTGGGCCGTGGCGACGTATCTCCTCGGCGGCGAGCTGCCGCAGGGCAGGGTCGTCTCGCCCAAGTACGTGGGGCCGCGCCGCATCGTCGAGGTCGCGGTCAGTACGTTGGCCACGGACCGGGCACTGCTGCTGCTCGGTGTGCCGGGTACGGCCAAGACGTGGTTGTCCGAACATCTGGCGGCGGCCGTCAGCGGGGACTCGACGCTGCTGGTGCAGGGCACGGCCGGCACAGCGGAAGAGGCGATCCGCTACGGCTGGAACTATGCGCAGCTGCTCGCGCAGGGGCCCAGCCGGGAGGCGCTGGTTCCCAGCCCGGTGATGCGGGCCATGGCCGAGGGTAGGACGGCACGGGTCGAGGAGCTGACCCGTATGCCCGCCGATGTGCAGGACACGCTGATCACTGTTCTGTCCGAGAAGACGCTCCCGGTTCCCGAGCTGGGTGAGGAGGTGCAGGCGGTCCGCGGCTTCAATCTGATCGCCACGGCCAACGACCGCGACAGAGGGGTCAACGAGCTCTCCAGTGCCCTGCGCCGCCGCTTCAACACGGTGGTACTGCCCCTGCCGGAGACGGCGGAGGCAGAGGTGGAGATCGTGGCGCGCCGCGTCGGGCAGTTGGGCAGTTCGCTCGACCTGCCGCAGGCCCCGGAGGGGTTCGACGAGATCCGCCGGGTGGTCACCGTCTTCCGTGAGCTGCGCGAGGGCGTCACCGACGACGGTCGCACGAAGCTCAAGTCCCCCTCGGGCACGCTGTCGACGGCCGAGGCCATCTCCGTGGTGACGGGAGGCCTGGCGCTGGCCGCGCACTTCGGCGACGGCGTGCTGCGCGCGGGCGACGTCGCCGCGGGCATCCGGGGCGCCGTCGTTCGTGATCCGGCGTCCGACCAGGTGGTGTGGCAGGAGTATCTCGAGGCCGTCGTGCGTGAGCGGGAGGGCTGGAAGGACTTCTACCGCGCCTGCCGAGAGGTGTCCGCATGACGGCCGCCGCACACGAAGAAGGCGGGGTGGCGCAGGGCTTCGGGCCTGCGCCGGAAGCGGCGCGGTGCGGGGGGCCGACGGACGGGCCGCTGCTGCTCGGCGTGCGGCACCACGGGCCGGGTTCGGCGCGAGCGGTCCTGGCCGCGCTGGAGGCGTACGCGCCGCGTGTCGTCCTGATCGAGGGACCGCCGGAGGGCGACGCGGTGGTGCATCTGGCGGGGGACGAGGCCATGATTCCGCCCGTCGCGCTGCTGGCCCATGCGGTCAACGAGCCGGGGAGGGCCGCGTTCTGGCCGCTGGCGGAGTTCTCGCCGGAGTGGGTGGCGATCCGCTGGGCGGTGGGGCGCGGCGTCCCGGTCCGCTTCATCGACCTGCCGGCAGCCCACACCCTCGCGATGAGCGAAGGCGAGGAGGAGCCGCACCCGGAGGGGGAGGAGACGGTCCCCGGCGGCCCCCACGGGGGTGGAGCCGCCGGGGACACGGCACCTGCTGGGGCGCATGGTCCGGCTGCCTCACGTGGTCCTGCTGTGCCGTGTGAGCCCGCTCTGCCGCGTGCTTCGATTGCGGCGAAGGGCCCGGCGGCGGTGCAGGACGCGGAGGAGGTGCGGCTCGATCCGCTGGCGGCGCTCGCGGAGGTCGCCGGGTACGACGACCCGGAGCGCTGGTGGGAGGACGCCGTCGAACACCGGAGAGGCGGCTACCACGACCCCTTCGAGCCGTTCACCGCTCTGGGCGAGGCCATGGCCGAGCTGCGCGCCGTGCACGGGGACGGAGGCCATGACCGGGACCTGCTCCGCGAGGCCCATATGCGGCTGCGGTTGCGGGAAGCCGTCAAGGAGTTCGGGAGTGCGGCGACGGCCGTCGTCTGCGGTGCCTGGCACGTGCCCGCGCTCGCCGAGCAGCAGCAGAGAACGGTGACGGCCGACCGGCGGATGCTCAAGGGCCTGCCGAAGGTGAAGGCCGAGGTCACGTGGGTGCCGTGGACGTACCGGCGGCTGGCGCGCCGGTCCGGGTACGGAGCGGGGATCGCCTCGCCCGGTTGGTACGGCCATCTGTTCGCCGCGCCGGACCGGCCCGTCGAGCGGTGGATGACGAAGGTCGCGGGGCTGCTGCGGGAGCAGGACCACCCTGTCTCCTCCGCTCACGTGATCGAGGCGGTGCGGCTCGCCGAGGCCTTGGCCGTCATGCGGGGACGCCCGTTGGCCGGGCTGACCGAGTCCACCGACGCGGTGCGCGCGGTGCTGTGCGAGGGCTCCGACGTCCCGGTGGCCCTGATACGGGAGCGGTTGGTGGTCGGCGAGGCGCTGGGCGAGGTGCCCGAGGGCGCCCCCGCCGTACCGCTGCAACGGGACGTGGAGCGTCGGCAGCGTGCCGTGCGGCTCAAACCGGCCGCCGCCGAGCGCGAGGTGGACCTGGACCTGCGCAAGGACACCGACGCGGCCCGCAGCCGCCTGCTGCACCAGTTGCGTCTGCTCGGTATCGACTGGGGCGTGCCCGCGCACTCGCGCGCGGGCAACACCGGCACGTTCCGGGAGACGTGGCGCCTGCGCTGGGAGCCGGAGCTGTCCGTGCGCGTGGCCGAGGCCGCGCTCTGGGGCACGACGGTGTACGAGGCGGCCACGGCCAAGGCCCGTTCCCGTGCGGTGGAGGCGCCGGGTGGCACGCTCGCGGATATCACCGCGCTGGCCGAGCACTGCCTGTTGGCGCACCTGCCGGACGCGCTGCCCGCCGTGATGCGAGTCCTGGCCGACCGGGCGGCGCTGGAGGCCGATGTCGGACACCTCGCGCAGGCGCTCCCCGCGCTGGTGCGCAGCCTGCGTTACGGCGACGTGCGGGGCACCGACGCGGGCGCGCTCGCCGAGGTGGCCGAGGGCATGGCCGCGCGCGTGTGCGTCGGGTTCCCGCCCGCCTGCGCCGGGCTCGGCGAGGAGAGCGCCCGCGAGATGCGCGGACATCTGGACGCGGCGCACCAGGCCGTGCACCTGCTGACCCGTGGCGAGGAGTGCGTCGGGGGCGGGAAGGCCCAGGCGGGGCCCGGCCTGCTGAGCAGGTGGCGCGGGATGATGCGGACGCTCGCCGGGCGTGACCGGATACCCGGCCTGCTGCGCGGTCGCTGCGTCCGGTTGCTGCTGGACGAGGGCTGTGCGACGGACGAGGAGGCGGAGCGGCTGATGAGCCTCGTTCTCTCGCCGGGGATGCCACCGGGTGAGGCTGCCGCGTGGATCGAGGGCTTCCTGTCGGGTGGCGGGATGCTGCTCGTCCACGACGAGCGGCTGCTCGCGCTGGTCGACCGGTGGCTGACCGGAGTGCCGGCGGAGGCGTTCACGGATGTGCTGCCGCTGCTGCGCAGGACGTTCGCTCAGTTCGAGGCGGGGGTGCGGCGCACGCTGGGGGAG
>NZ_JASKYT010000348.1:0-5990 GCF_041028275.1 Streptomyces sp. PU-14G | reverse complement strand
GGCCCGGGGGCGCGGGGCGCGCTGGGGCCGTGGACCGGGAGCTGTACCTGCCACGCTCGTGGACCTCGGGCCCGGACCGCTGCCGGGCGGTCGGGCCGGCCGAGGACACCGTCTTCGCGACCAGGCCTGAGCCGGCCCGCACGATGATCGAACGGTCCCTGGACGCCGCGCACCACGTCGACACTCGATCACCCGAGCACGAAACCCCGGGAACGTGCTCGCGCGTCACGGCAACGAGCGCGTGAGCCAGACCACTTCGCCATTGTTCTCGGTGGAAACGTGATCCCGCGCGAATCCGAGCTTCTCAAGGACACGGAGCGACGGCGCGTTCCACGCACCGACGGTCGACCAGAGCCGTTTCCGCCCAGTCGCGACGGCGGCAACCAGCACCGCACCGGCCGCCTCAGTGGCGTAGCCACGCCCCTGCACGCGCTGGAACACCTCATACGCGATTTCCGGCTCCTCTATGGTGGAGCGGCCAATGATCAGCCCGCAGTAGCCGATGAAGTCGCCTTCGTCACGGCGCTGGATGGGCAGCAGGGCGATGCCCGTAGTCGCCGTCGCGGTCAGCAGCTCCGCGATGGACGTCCGGATGCGATCAACCGCGGGGGTTCCCTTTCCTCGTTCGGAGAGGAGGGCGCTGAAGTCAGCGGCGTCCGACCCGGCCCACGGCCGCAGTATCAGCCGCTCGGTCTCAAGGTGGAACGGCATCGCCCTGTACGCAGTCATGCCCCCACTCTGCCCCACGGATCACCCCGAACTACAGCCGGAAATTGCCCCTTCCAGGCCGATGTACAACACCCGGTGCGGCAGCCCCGTGGCAGTTCCTCGGCTGAGGCCCGTCCCGCGATTGAGGATGGGTGGTCAAGCCCTGAGGCTTTTCCATCTTCAGTTTGGACAGGCCAGGTGCAGGGTGAGGATGGCCTGAACGATCTTCGTGATTCGGGTGGTGGAACAGCGCAGCTTGCGCAGGATCCGCCAGGTCTCGAGGGCGGCGCTTCGGTGAGGGTCGGTGCGAGGGCGGCCAGGACCTCGACGGCCTCGGCGACGTACCGGTATGCGGAGATGGTGCCCACACCGAACCCGGCGGCGGAGCTGCGGACTGGCGGTGGACACGAGATTCGAACTCGTGAGGGGTTGCCCCCAACACGCTTTCCAATCGGCATTAAGCGGTCCGGGCAGGACTTCACGTACGCCACGGCCGAGACGGTGGCGGAAAAGGGCCGCGTACGAGTTGGTCGCCGAGACGGGTGCGTTGGTAGAGCACGGACCGGCCGTTGCGCCTGGTGGTGAGGATGGTCGCGGCTTGAAGTGCTTTGAGGTGAGCGTTGAGAGTCGGTGCGGTGAGAGCCAGCTGCGTCGCAAGCTGGGTGGTGGACATGGGGAGCTCCAGGGCGGCGAGGATCGCCGCCCTCGTTCTGCCGAAGACGGCGGCCCGGGGCGCTGTCTTGTTCGAACGGGCCGCCGACCACCGCGACGAGCATGTCATCAAGTTCGCGGACACGGCCGTCGACTCGTTCGAGCGGAGCGGGAACCCCGAAGCGCTCGCCGCTGCCCACGTGGCCGCCGACCTGATCGACGCGGCCCGATGACTGCCGCTCGGGCCGGACGCCGCCGGCCCGAAATTGTCGCGCCCCTGGGAAGTACAAGCCTCGCATGCGACCATTCCCGATACCGCCCGGGGGTAACTTGTGGTGGAGTGTCACCAGCAACGAAGGAGCCAAGATGTTTCTGATAGAGATCGCCTGCCCCCGTGGCGCATTGACCGATGACGACCGAAGAGACCTTGCCGGCGAAGTGTGCCGGCTACTGGTCGGCGCCGAAGAGGGTGTGGCGGAGGAAACCATGAGCCGTGCCCGCGCGATGATGCATGTCGGCTTCCGCGAGCTCGACGGCTGGACCACCGGCGACGGCCCCTGGATACCCGGGGACGTGCCACCGCTCTGGGTCACGATCACCGTGCCGGAGGCGTGGCGCTCTGAGATGTCGCTCACCACCATCGGCATGGTGCGCCGCGGGGTGCGCCGGCTCGATCGTTCGCACGGGTGGCAGCGCCCTGAGGGCCGTCTGTGGATCAACCTCGTCGGCATCGTCGACGGGAGCATCGGGATGGATGGCAAACCCGGCACCGCAGATGACGTCGTGGGCCAGATGACCGCTGCGTACCGGGCGAAGAACGATGCCCCGAATGCCGACAGCGCCGACCTCCCCGAAGGAGTCACGATCGACCCTATGTGTGGCATGCATGTACGACTGGGAGGAAGCGCCTTCACTCTCGAACACGAGGGCCGGACGATGGGTTTCTGCGCGAAGAGCTGCCGAGCGGCATACGCCCGCGAGCACGGCCTGTCCGCCCCCGCCTAAGCTCGCGGCCCGGGGGAAACCGAGGGCCGGCTCTCGATGGACCTGTCTCTGATGGGGGTGGCCCTTCCTGCCATCGGACGTGATCTGTCGCTGTCCGAAGGCACGCTCCAGTGGCTGGTGTCGGGATACGCGGTCACCTACGGCGGCTTCGTATCCGGTGCCGCGTTCCCCCAGCGCGGTTCGCAGCTGGGGGTTGCGCCCTTAGACCTCGTCGCCGGCGACCCATGCGGCCTGGTGGCCGGCGTCCAGGAACCGGGCAGCCGTACGAGAGGCCAGTTCCGGCGTGGCGGCGAAGGCGGTGTCCTGGTCGAGTCCGGCACCCCTGCGCCGGGCCATCGAACGTAACGATGAGGCGGTCTAGCTGTGGAAGAGGGAGGTCTGGTCGCGGGTAAGAGCACCGCGGTGGAGTGCGGCGGCTGGATCGTGTTCGAGGACGAGGCCGGCCAGTCGATGACTCCGCCGCGCGCAAGGACTTGGGGCCGTCTCGGCCATACCCCGGTCGCCCGGGTACGCGGACGGGGCTCCGGCCGGGTCTCGATAGCGGGCATGACCTGCTACAGACCGGGCGAGCCGCCCCGGATGTTCTACGCGGTCCGCGAGTACAACGGGCGCAGGGATCAGCCCGAGGGCTTCGGCTGGCGCGACTTCCGTGGCCTGCTCTTCCGGGCCCGCACCCAGTTCGAAGGTCCGATCGTGCTGGTCTGGGACAACGTCCGCATCCACCTGACCGCCCCGCTGCGGGAGTTCATCGCCGCGAACGCCGACTGGCTCACCGTCTTCCAACTTCCGCCACATGCACCGATCCTGAACCCCCAGGAAGGCATCTGGTCGCTGGTCAAACGCGACATCGGCAACCTCGCCGCCGTCCTGGTCCAGACCACCAGGGCCGTCCAGCACCGGCTCAATCAGATCCAGTACCGCCCGGGCCTGGTCGACAGCTGCCTCACCGGCACCGGCCTGACCATGGTGGCTGACCCGGGCCACCCCTTTCGCGTTCAGCATCCCAGGCAGGCTGTGGGCTCACTCCTCGGCGGGTCTACGGCCGGTCACGTGCTGCGGTTCCACGCGTCGACTGTGGCGGCGGCCCAGGCCCTGACGCGTTCCGTGAACTCTTCGGCGGGGAACGTCCCGTCGACAGCGACATCTTCGATCGTCACAGAGAAACGAGGCGGCGGCGCGTCCCGTTGCGGCAGTGCTGCCTGGCAGGCGACTGGTGAAGGCATGCCCGTCACGCGATGGGAGTTGCCACGACGAGCCCGACCGACAAGCGGGTTCACTTCGCTGAGGCCGCCTTGGAGATAGGTGTGCAGGAGCGCCCATGCCATCGCACCGCCGTCAGCGGGAAGCCGACTGGGGTGCTGGAACAGGAAGCAAGAGACCGAGACGCCGTGCAACGGCCCCCACGGTGCCTGCCGCTCATGGTCCAACGCGAGCAAGGCATGGAAAAGATCGCCACAGGATCGTGGTCCCACGGACACACCGCACTCCGCGCAGGATTCCATGCCTTCTCCTCGAACGTCGAAGTGCAGCGTAGGACGTTCGCGACAGTCGCGCAGCTGAAATCCTGGTTGGCGCTGACATCACACATTCAAGCTCAGTAGTCTTCTGAGTCAGGAATTCTGTTCAGATATGAGGGAGGTTGAGCCGGGACAATCCAGTCGGTGTGCAGTGCAGACCGAACGCCCGCCAGACCCGCGAGACCGTCGACTGCGACAGTGAGGGGTGTCACCCCGGCTCAGGCTGCGCTGCTCGGCCGCAGTCGCGACAGATGCCGGTCAGCTCGACGACGTGGTCGATGCCGATGAAGCCGGTCGCCGCAGCGACGCCTTGTGCCCACAACTCGACCTGCTCGGACTCCACCGCGCGGCTCAGACCGCATGCTCTGCACACGACGTAGTGCTGATGTCCCTCCACGGGGCGCGGCCGGTACAGTCTTTCGCCACCCAGGTCGCGGATCACGTCCGCACCGCCGTCCGCCTCGAGCATGCGGAGGGTGCGGTAGACGGTGGTGAGGCTGATCGCGATGCCGGCTGATTCCGCGACCGCGTGCAGGGACCGCGCGGAGACGAAGTCCTCGCACGCCTGAAACAGATGCAGCAGTTCGCGACGCTGTCGTGTCGAGCGCTGGACCCTAGGAGGAGAGCCACGCATCGTTACCTCCCGGTGGATGACGCTGGTATCAGGCTGACCGGGCCGGGTGGCGCCGTGGCCGCGACCACCACCCGGCCCGGAGACTTCAGGCGGGCAGCGCCGCGCTGTGCTGCTCGTGGACGCAGATCTCGTGGGTCTCCGGGACGTCCCAGGAAGGGAAGGGATCCTCGTCGCCGGCCCAGACACCGTCCAGCAGGCAGCTTTCCAGGGCGGTGTGCAGAGCCTTCGGCTCCAGTTCGGTCCCGATGAAGACCAGCTCCTGGGCCTGCTTTGTCGCTTCCGCGTCCATGGTGCCGGCGGGCTCGAAGCGGGCGACGGAACCCGCCTGGGACCACAGGCCCGTCACATCGGTGCGCCCGGCCAGAGTGAAGAAGCCCTTGCTGCGCAGCACCGTTCCGAACTCGCCACTTTCGAGCCGCTCGGTGATCAGATGCCAGAGGCGGCCAGGGTGGAAGGGCCGGTCGGAGCGGAAGAGGGTGGAGGAGATGCCGTACTCCTCGGTCTCCGGGACGTGTTCACCGTTCAGCTCCCGCACCCAGCCCGGGGCGAGCTGTGCCTTCTCCACGTCGAAGAGAGCGGTCCCGAGTACGTCGGAGGCGCGTACCCGCCCTCGGACGGTGTCCAGCAGGCGTGCGCCCGGGTTGAGCCGGGTGAGGACGCCGCGCAGCTGCTCGGCTGATTCTTCGTCGACGAGGTCGAGCTTGTTCAAGACGATCACATCGGCGAACTCGACCTGGTCGATCAGTAGGTCGCTCACGGTGCGCTCGTCGTTCTCGAAGGGCGCGAGACCGCGCGCGGCGAGTTCGTCACCGGCCCCCAGCTCACGAAGGAAGTTGGCCGCGTCCACCACGGTGACCATGGTGTCGAGCCGCGCCAGGTCGTCGAGCGTCGCCCCGTCGTCGCGTGCGAAGGAGAAGGTGGCGGCCACCGGCATGGGCTCGGAGATGCCACTGGATTCGATCAGGAGGTAGTCGAATCGCCCCTCTCTTGCGAGGCGGTCCACCTCTTCGAGGAGATCGTCGCGGAGCGTGCAGCAGATGCAGCCGTTGGTCATCTCGACCAGCCGTTCCTCTGTACGGGAGAGTGCGGCCTCTCCGCCGCGCACTAGGGCGGCGTCGATGTTGATCTCGCTCATGTCGTTGACGATGACGGCGACCCGAAGTCCCTCGCGGTTGGAAAGTACGTGGTTGAGCAGGGTGGTCTTGCCCGCTCCCAGAAAGCCGGACAGGACGGTCACCGGCAGGCGGTCGTGCGGCATCGTGTCAGTCCTCCGGGCGGAGGAGGCCGCGCTCGTACGCCTTCCGCAGGTACTGGGGCACCAAGTGGGTGCTCCCGTCGATGGTGACGGGGGCGAGCGGCGGAGTGCCGGCGCGCCACTGTGCGCGGCGGTGGCGGGTGTTGCTGCGGGACATCTTCCGCTTTGGGACAGCCATGACGGTCCTTTTCGTCGGCAGGGGGTCGGCAGGGAGTCGGGA
>NZ_JASKYT010000347.1:0-7688 GCF_041028275.1 Streptomyces sp. PU-14G | reverse complement strand
CACATTCCCTGCCCGCCCCCCTTCCCGGCAAGCGCCGGTGCCCGGACGGGCCCGCGCTCGGGCCCGGACAGGCGCGCGGTCGGGCCCGGACGCACGCCCGGGCCCGGAGCCGGACGGGGAACGGCCGCCCGGCTCGCGCGAGCCCCGAGCGGAGGCCGCCCGCGCGGACCCCGATGCCGGTCAGGGGAGGGGCGTCAGCCGCTCGCCGTCTCGTCGCGCCCGTACCAGTCGACGCACACCGCGAGGGCGTCGTCCTCGAACGGCCCCTCGCCGCGGTGGGCCGCGAGCTCCTGGAAGACCGCGCGGGGCACCTGCGCGGCGGGCAGCAGGCCGTTGGCGGTCAGGGAGCGCGCCAGCGCGTGGTCACCGAACGCCTCGCCCGCGGGGGAGCGGGCCTCGTAGACGCCGTCCGTCGCCAGCAGCAGCCGGTCGCCCGGCTGCACCGTGAAGTGTTCGGTCACGTAGTGGGTCTCCTCGAACATGCCCAGCGGCAACTGCGCGTCGAAGACGAGGGGCTCCACCTTGCCTTCCCGGCGCAGCCAGGCGCGCGGAGACCCGGCCTCGACGACCTCGGCCCGCCCTGTGGCGAGTTCGAAGCGGATCAGGACCATCGCGACGTGCGCGGCGCCCCGGTGCTGTGCGTACACGGCCTGGTCGGTGAGCGCGGCCTGGTCGGCCAGGCCGAGGCCGGCGCGGCGGGCGTTGCGCATCGCGCTGACCGCGAGGTTGGTCAACAGAGCCGCCTCCACGCCCTCGCCCATGCCGTTGGCGACGGCGATGGTCAGGTGGTCGGCCGAGACGGACCAGTCGAAGTTGTCCCCGCTCGTGGAGTACGCGGGCTCCAGGTGGGCGCCCAGGGCGAACTCCCTGCGCCGCAGTGACCGGCCGGGCAGCAGTTGCCACTGCATCTCCGCGGCCAGTGTCAGCCGGGTGGCCCGGCGTGCCCGCTGGTAGAGGTCCGTGTCGCGTTCGGCGACCGTGATCTCGTGACCGAGGGCCCGGCACAGGTCCTCCAGCTCCGGCAGCAGGCCGTGCGGGTCGGACTGCGAGGGGCCGTGTGCGTCGGCCTGCGAGGGGAAGGTGACCGACAGCACGCCCAGCCGGTCCCCCCGTACGCTGACGGGCAGGTGCACCGTCACCGTGCGTGCCGCTCTGTCGGTCAGGACGAGGGGCTCAGGGGCGCGCAGCGCCCGCCCCTGCGGGCTGTTGTGGATGCGCAGCGGCTCGGCGGTGAGAGGCACGGGCTCGACCATCTGCAGGGTGCGCATGCCGAAGTCGGCCATGCGCAGCTCGGCTCCGGACGCTCCGTACTGTTCTCGCAGTGCCTGTTCGACGACATCCATCAATGCGTGGGGGGCGGCGGCGCGCAAGGCCCGCTCGACCACGGCGAATCTGTCCACGTCTCCTGCTTCTCGTTCTGCCGAATCGTGCGACGGCCTGGCAGGGGGCACTGCGTACCCTGCGGCCGGACCAGTACATTATCGTCGCACTGCAACATTCGCTGAATGACAACAGATGGCTGCTCGGCGACGCGGCCAGGGGCCGTGACCTGCTGGTGAGGGCCTGCCGTGCGGGCCTGTCCCAGGGGCGCCGGAGGGAGATAAGCTCTTCACCGCCCCTTGCACGGAGACGGACAGGCGACGAGTGTGCCCCGTGACGACGGGCAGGAGCGCCGGAAATGGGGAGTGAACGTGACCTCGACCTCGCACGAGGCAGCCGGGACGGCCGGCGAGGTCATCGAACTGCTGGAGGTCCTGTGGGAACACGGCAGGGACGCGGTCTCCACCTCGCCTGTCTCCGCCTCGCAGCTGCGGGTCCTCTACTGCCTCGACCGTGACGAGGGCATGAACCTCCGTACGCTGGGCGAGCTGCTGGGCTCTGCCCCCTCCTCGGTCAGCAGGCTGTGCGACCGGCTCCAGGCGCTCGGCTTCCTGGAGCGCCTGCCCAGCCCCGTCAGCCGCCGGGAGCTGGAGCTGCATCTGACCCGTCAGGGCAAGAAGTACCTGAGCGACCTGCGGCTGCGCCGTGAGGAGGCCCTCACGGCGACCCTGGCGGCGATGCCGCCCCAGGACCGCGCGGTCCTGGGGGAGGGCCTGAAGGCCTTCCGGGACGCGGCGGAGGACACCACGCCCACTCGGCGGCTGAACGCTCTCGAAGAGGTGGACCGCTCCGCCTGACGTCGGCGGTGCGCCCTACCTACCGGTCAGTCCCTCCGAGCCCACCAGCGCCCTCGCCGCGTCTCCGTCAGGCCGGACCGGCCCCAGCCTCGCCTCACCTGCTCAGTTCGGCCTTGCCGAAGAGCGCCGCGTAGCCGCTCGGCAGCTGGCTGATCAGCTGGTTGAGCTCTCCGCCCGAGACCGCGTCGGCGAGGGTCGACAGGACCGCGCTGGCGTCCCACTCGGCCGTGCGGGGGCGGGCGCCCGTCTGGGCGGCGACGCGCTCGCAGAACCGGGCCACGCCGAACGTCTCAGGGTCCTCCTCACCCGCCTCGGCGACGACGGGCCCGAGCGGTCCCGGCAGCTGGGCCGCCAGTTCCCCGGCCTTGACGGGGCTGATGCGGTTGGCGAGCACGCTCAGTACCGCCCAGGTGACCTGCTCGGCCTCCTGCTGGTCGCGGTACTCGCCGCGTTCGCGGACCTGGGCCAGGAACTCGTCGTACCTCATGATCGGCTCCTTCGTGCCGCCGGATCTCGTGTCCTTGTGCTTTCGTGTCCTTGCGCGCGGTGGTCTCCCGCCTCGCGGTACCCAGGGGCCGCCCGTTCATGGGCGGCGACCCCGGGCCGTCGCGCGGGCTACCCCTCGCCGGGCAGCGGCACCCCCGTGTAGTTCTCGGCCAGTTCCGCCGCGGCGTGCGGGGAGGCCGCGACGCGCTCCAGCTGCGAGAGCTGGAGCCGGGTGTCGAAGGAGGACTGGTTTGGTGCCGTGTGCAAGGTGGTGGTCATGAAGTACGAGAAGTGCTCGGCGCGCCACACCCGCCGCAGGCAGTCGTCCGAGTAGGCGTCGAGCAGGGCGGCCGAGCCGGTCTCCTCCAGGTGGGCGAAGGCGCGGGCCAGCACCGTCACGTCGGACACCGCCAGGTTGAGGCCCTTCGCGCCGGTCGGCGGGACGATGTGCGCGGCGTCCCCGGCGAGCAGCACCCGTCCGTAGCGCATCGGCTCGGTCACCGAACTGCGCATCGGCAGCACCGCTTTCTGGGTGACCGGGCCGCGTGTCAGCCGCCAGTCGCTGTCCGCTCCGAAGCGGGTGTCCAGCTCGTCCCAGATCCGTGCGTCGGGCCAGGCATCGGGCTCCGTACCGACCGGCACCTGGAGGTAGAGTCGGCTGACCGTCGGCGAGCGCATGCTGGCCAGCGCGAAGCCGCGTGCGGAGTGCGCGTAGATCAGCTCGTCGTGGACGGGAGGCGCGTCCGCCAGGATGCCCAGCCACGCGTAGGGGTAGACGCGTTCGTGTACCTGCCGTGCGTGCGCGGGGACGGCGCTGCGTACGACGCCGTGGAAACCGTCGCAGCCGACGACCCAGTCGCAGGTCAGCTCCCTGCCCCGGCCCTCGTGGGTGTAGCGGACGGTGCAGCTCTCGCCCTGGGCGCCCTCCACCGCGTGCACCGGTGCCTCGAACAAGACAGGCGGCCCGGCGGCGAGTTGGAGGGCTATGAGGTCCTTGACGACCTCCGTCTGGGCGTAGACCCACACGCGCCGGCCGCCGGTGAGCGCGGGGAAGTCGAGGCGGTGACGGCGCCCGGCGAAGCGCAGTTCGACGCCGTCGTGCGGCAGCCCCTCGCGCTCCAGCCGGTCGGCGGCGCCCGCCCGGCGCAGCACGTCGACGGTGCCCTGCTCCAGAATCCCGGCACGCTGCCGCTGCTCCACGTAGGCGCGCCCCCGGCTCTCCAGGACGACGCAGTCGATGCCGTGCAGGTGCAGCAGCCGGGCCAGCAGCAGACCCGCAGGACCCGCGCCGACGACGGCCACCCGCGTGCGCAGACCGGTCCTCATGCGCGGCCCCGCTCCCCGGCGGTGTGCGGCGGGGCGGCGCCGTCCCAGTGGGCCAGCAGCGCGTCGGTGACGGCACCGGGCTGCTCCACACCGGCCAGATGCGCCGCGCCCGGCACCTCGACGAGCCTGGCCGAGCGGATACCGCCGGCGAGTTCACCGGCGTGGGCGGGCGGGGTGGCCGGGTCCGACGCGCCGGCGACGACCAGCGTCGGCGCGGTGATGCGCGGCAGCGCCCGCCGCGCGTCGAAGTCGGCGAGGGCCTCGCAGCAGGCGGCGTATCCGTCCGGGTCGGCCTCGGCGAGGTCCGCGAGGAGCCGGGCGCCGAGCTTCGTGCCGGTCATCCGCTCCGGGTCGGCGAACCAGCGCCCGGGTGTCGCCTCCAGGAGGGAGCGGGTGCCGTCGTCGCGCACGAGGGCGGCCCGCTCGTGCCATCCCGCGGGCTCCCCGAACCAGGCCGACGAGCACACCAGCGCCAGCGACGTGATCCGCTCGGGATGGTGGACGGCCAGGTGGGTGCCGATGCCGCCGCCCAGGGAGATGCCCGCGTAGCGGAAGGTCTCCCAGCCGTGGTGGTCGGCGAGCGCCAGCACCCGCGAAGCGAGCCCGGCGACGGTGGTGCGCTCCCCGCCCGGTGCGACCGCGGCCCCGTGCCCGGCGCCGCCCCCGTGTCCCGGCAGGTCGTACCGCAGCACCCTGTGGTGCCGGGTCAGAGCGGGGACCTGCGGCTCCCAGACGGCGAGGGAGGTGCCCAGGGACGGGCCCAGGATCAGCGGGGTGCCGTCTTCGGGGCCGTCGAGGCGGTGGTGCGGCAAGGTCACGGGTTCTCCTCGGATCGCTGTGCTGGTCGGGAGGGTGCGGTCGGGCCGTCGGCCAGCGCCCGGTCCACGAGTGCCGGGGCGCAGCCCGTGGAGCGCGCGGGATCGGCCAGGTCGGCCCACACCTCCCGAGGGACGCCGGCCAGCTCCCCGTGTCCGCGCAAGACGTCGACGAAAGAGTCCTGTTCGGATACCGACCGGGCGGCGGCCTCGGTGACCAGGGCGCCAGCCCGCGCCCGGCCCACGTACCGGGAAAGGACGATCGCCGCACGCTCGGAGGCGACGCGGCCCCCGGTCAGCGCCAGGTTCTCGCGCATCCGGGCGGGCCGCACGCGCAGCTCTTCCGCGAGCTCGGCGGCGCGCCAGGCCGCGCCCCCGGTCAGCCGCAGCGCCTCGCGCAGGGTCTGCCATTCGGCGTGCCAGGCTCCCGCCGGACGCTCGTCCTCGGCGGCGAGCGCGCCGAACAGCACGCCCGCGAGCGCGGGGAGCTGCCGTGCGGCGGAGGCGACGAGGGTGGCCCGTACCGGGTTGGCCTTGTGCGGCATGGCCGACGAACCACCGCCCGCGCCTTCGGCCACCTCCGCCGTCTCGGTACGGGACAGCGCCAGCACGTCCGCGGCGAGTTTGCCCAGGGCGCCGGCGGTGTGGGCGAGGGCAGCCGCCAGGTCGGCGACGGGCGTGCGCAGGGTGTGCCAGGGCAGCGGCGGTTCGAGGAGACCCGTCTCCTCGGCGAGGAGGGCGGGCAGCCGCAGCGCCGCCTCCTCATCCCCGTGCGCGGCGAAGGCGGCCAGCGTCCCGGCCGCGCCGCCGAGCTGGACCGGCAGCGCCTCCCGTACGGAGGTCAGCCGCCGCCGCGCGTCCAGCACGAGGGCCCGCCATCCTGCCGCCTTGAGGCCGAACGTGGTGGGTACGGCGTGCTGGGTGAGGGTTCGGCCCGGCATGACGCTGTCCCGGTGGGCGGCGGCGAGCGCGGCCAGCGCGCCGGCGGTGCGGTCCAGGTCGGCGAGCAGGTGGCCGAGTGTGCGGTGGGCGACCAGCATGGCGGCGGTGTCCATGATGTCCTGGCTGGTGGCACCCTGGTGCACGTGGGGCCCGGCGGCTTCGCCCACCGCCGCCGTGAGGTCGGCGACCAGCGGGATGACGGGGTTGCCTCCCGCGCCGGCGGCACGCAGCGCCAGGTCCCGCACGTCGAAGCGCGCGGCGTCGGCCGCGGCGGTGACGGCACGCGCCGCCTCCCGGGGAGCGAGCCCGAGCCTCGCCTGGGCGCGGGTGAGGGCGGCCTCGGCGTCGAGCAGCGCCTGGAGGAACGCCGGGTCGCCCGTCGCGGACTCGGCCGGGGAGCCCGCCCGCACGGGGGAGAGCAGCCCGAGATCGGCCCCGTCGCCGGGTCCGTCACCGGGTCCGTCACCGGGCCCCTGGGACAGGGGCGGCGCCGAGGGGATCGCGGGGTCCGAGGGGGAAGTCAAGGAAGACCGTCTCCTTCTCGCCCTGGAGGCGGAGGTCGAAGCGGTAGCGCCGCTCGGCTTCGCGGACGGCGAGCAGCGTGCCGAGCCGCTCGGGCGGCAGCGCCGCGAACGCCGGGTCAGCGGCCAGCGCTTCGGCGTGTTCGGGCAGGTGGACGCGGGTGTACAGGTGGTGCAGCAGGCCCCGTGCGAACAGCAGGAGCGACAGGTACGGTACGGCGGCAGGCCGGTGGCGGCCCGGCGCGAGGGTACGGATCGTCCAGTGTCCCTCGGCGTCCGTCGGCACCCGGGCGAAACCGGTGAAGCGCACGGCGTCGCGGCCGACCACCTGCCCGGTCGCGGGATCGTGGCGCAGCGAGCCGGGCGCCCCGCTGGTCGACCCTTCCGGGTCCGCCTGCCAGATCTCCAGCAGGGCGTCGGGCACCGGCTGTCCGGCGCCGTCGAAGACGTGTCCGTGCAGGATGAGCGCTTCGGGGTGCCCGGCGGGAACGAGGTCGCCGCCCCCGGCGAAGGGGAGCGCGTAGCCGTAGAAGGGGCCCACGGTCTGCGACGGGGTGGGCGCGAGCGGCGGCGCGGCGGGCGCTGCCGCGGCCCGGGTCGGTTCGAGCATCAGGCGCGGCCCTCCTCGCACCAGGTGGCGGCCGGGCCGTCCAGGACGATGTCCCAGCGGTAGCCCAGCGACCACTCGGGGACGGACAGTTCGTGGTCGTAGGCGGCGACGAGGCGCTCGCGTGCCGCCTGGTCGGTGACGGACTGCAGGATCGGGTCGTACGGGAAGAGCGGGTCCCCGGGAAAGTACATCTGCGTCACCAGCCGCTGGGCGAAGGCGTCACCGAAGAGGGAGAAGTGGAGGTGCGCTGGGCGCCAGGCGTTGGTGTGGTTGCGCCACGGATAGGCGCCGGGCTTGATCGTGGTGAAGGCGTAGCGGCCTTCGCCGTCGGTCAGGCAGCGGCCGAACCCGGTGAAGTGGGGGTCGAGCGGCGCCGGGTGCTGGTCGAGCTGGTGTGCGTACCGGCCGGAGGCGTTGGCCTGCCAGACCTCCACCAGCTGCCCGCGCACGGGGTGTCCGCGCCGGTCGAGGACCCGCCCGGTGACGGTGATCCGCTCTCCCAGCGGCTCCGCGTGGTGCCGGCGCGTCAGGTCGCTGTCCAGCGCGGTGACGTCCGTGGCGCCGAAGACCGGGCCGGTCAGCTCGACGGCCTCCGGGTCGCCCAAGGGCAGTGGCGCGTGGTGCGGGTGGCGCAGGGCACTGCTGCGGTAGGGCGGGAAGTCGCGCGGCGGATGGCCGCGGGACGCCGTGCCCGCGGTCCGCGCGTGCGCGGCGCCGATGGCCGCGTCGATGTCCGCCTGCGAGGGCCCGGGGGAGAGGGGCGGCGCACCGCCGCCTCGCGAGGTGGCGCCGTGCGCGTGTGGGGGTGGGA
>NZ_JASKYT010000346.1:0-7711 GCF_041028275.1 Streptomyces sp. PU-14G | reverse complement strand
CTCCCCGGACGACGCCCCCACGCCGGAGGACGCCTCCTCGCCGGAAGGCGTCCCCGCGCCCGGGGGCGTCCCCTCCTCCGCTCCGCGCCGCGTGCGGTCCGCGCCGCGCACGACGCGTTCCCCGCGCTGCTCGTCCTCGCTCATACGCCCATGGTGGCGCCCCGGGCGCGGCCAGGCATCGGGGCCCTACCCGGAGCGATCCCTGAGATCCGCGAGGGCTCCCGCACGCCGTCCTGGAGGCCGCCTCGGGGCTGCCTCAGGGGCCGACCCTGATGTCCCGGCGCGCCGGGCGTGTGACGATCGGAGCATGACAGCGCCCGCCTCCCCCACCGTGGACGCGCCCCCGCAGGCGCACACGGCTGCGGATCCGTCCGCCGAAGAGCCGCCCCAGCGCAAGCTCTACCGCAGTGCGGAGGGGCGGATGCTGGGCGGCGTGGCGCGCGGTCTGGCGGGGCATCTGGCGCTGCCGGTCTCCTGGGTGCGGATCGTCTTCATCGCGCTCGCCCTCGCCAACGGGCTCGGGGTGCTGCTGTACGCGGCGTTCTGGTTCGTCGTCCCGCTCGGCACCGGCGGCGTCGGCGCGGGGCACCGCACCGGTGCCGCGGGCCTGTCCGAGGCGGTCACCGACCGGCACGGATTGCGGCGCCGGCTGTTCCACAAGCCGGACAAGGGCCAGCTCATCGCCGTACTGGCGCTGGTCGTCGCCCTTTTCGTCACCGTGGACAACCTCCAGTTCGGCGCGGCCAACACCTACCTGTGGCCGGTCGCCCTCATCGGGGTCGGCGTCGCCCTGGTGTGGCGGCAGGCCGACAACTCCCGCCGCGCCCACTGGGTCGAGGTCGGGCGGCGCGCCAGGCTGCTGCCGCTGGCCCGCAGCGCGGCCGGGGTCGCGCTGGTCGCCGCCGGGGTGACCGGCATCGTCGTCGTGCAGGGTTCGGTCAGCCACCTGGGCTCCGTGCTGCAGGCGGCGCTGGCGGTGCTGGTCGGCATCGCCCTGATGGCGGGCCCGTATCTGGTGCGGATGGTGCAGGACCTCTCCGAGGAACGGCTGATGCGTATCCGCGCCCAGGAGCGGGCCGAGGTCGCCGCGCACGTCCACGACTCCGTGCTGCACACGCTCACCCTCATCCAGCGCAACTCCGACAAGCCCCGCGAGGTCGCCCGCCTGGCCCGCGCCCAGGAACGCGAGCTGCGCGCCTGGCTGTACAAGCCCACGGACGCGTCCGGCAGGACACGGCCCGTCGAGGAGGAGGACGAGCCCACGACGCTGGCCGAGGGGGTCAAGGCCGCCGCCGCCGAGGTCGAGGACCACCACGGGGTCCCCGTCGAGGTCGTCTGCGTCGGCGACTGCCCTCTCGACGAGGCGCTGGGCGCGCAGCTCCAGGCCGCGCGCGAGGCGATGGTCAACGCCGCCAAGTACGGTGGCGAGGGCGGCGCCGTGCAGGTCTTCGCCGAGGTGGAGGGGCGTACCGTCTTCATCTCCGTGCGGGACCGCGGTCCGGGCTTCGACCCGGACACCGTGCCATCGGACAGGATGGGCGTACGCGAGTCCATCATCGGCCGGATGCGCCGCAACGGCGGCACGGCGCGGCTGCGCACCGCACCGGGCGAGGGGACCGAGGTCGAGCTGGAGATGGAGAGGGCGGCGGAGTCGTGACGGACGGACCGAACGAGACGAGCGCGGCGGACGAGCAGCGGAGCACGGATGCGGGAGGGGGCCGCCGGGCCCGGGTCGTCCTCGTGGACGACCACCGCATGTTCCGCGCGGGCGTGCAGGCGGAGATCGGCCGCACCGACGAGACGGGCGTCGACGTCGTGGGCGAGGCGGGCGACGTCGACCAGGCGATGACGGTCATCGAGGCCACCCGTCCCGACGTGGTCCTGCTCGACGTCCACCTGCCCGGCGGCGGCGGCGTCGAGGTGCTGCGCCGCTGCGCTCCGCTGATGGGCGATCCCGACCAGCCCGTCCGCTTCCTCGCCCTGTCGGTCTCCGACGCCGCCGAGGACGTCATCGGCGTCATCCGCGGCGGCGCGCGCGGCTACGTCACCAAGACCATCACGGGCGGTGACCTGGTCGGCGCCATCTTCCGTGTCGCGGACGGCGACGCGGTCTTCTCCCCGCGGCTGGCCGGCTTCGTCCTCGACGCCTTCGCCTCCACCGACGCCCCGCCGGTCGACGAGGACATGGACCGCCTCACCCAGCGCGAACGCGAGGTGCTGCGGCTGATCGCGCGCGGCTACGCCTACAAGGAGGTGGCCAAGCAGCTGTTCATCTCCGTCAAGACGGTCGAGTCCCACGTCTCGGCGGTGCTGCGCAAACTCCAGCTGTCCAACCGCCACGAGCTGACCCGGTGGGCGACGGCACGGCGGCTGGTGTGAGGCTCTTTTCGGCGCCGGCGTCGGCGCCTCCGGCAGGCGAATTCGAGCCCAGCGACCGGCGTGTGGAATCCGAGCGCTGATGACCTGCTAAGCGGCAGAGCGCATGTCGGCGACGAACGCCGACCAGGCGTCAGCGGTGAAGGTGACCTGGGGACCCGTGAGGTGCTGCTTGGAGTCCCGGACGTGGATGGTGTGGGGGCAGGCGGCTACCTCGACGCAGTTGCCGCCATCCGTGTTGCTGTAGCTCGACTTACGCCACGAGACAGCGGCCTCGACGCAGGCGCCCCCTTCCGTGTTGCTGTAGCTCGACTTGAACCACGCCAGCTCGGTACTCATAGCTCCTCCGCCAACTCGCTGATGAAGGCTGACGACTCCCCGGGGTTGAGAGCCAGCCGCAGGATCATTTCATGGCGCTGCCGGAGCGTACTGATCTTCTCTCCATCTGAATACAGGACGCCCGTGGTTTGCCCCTCCTCATACCCGAGATACTCGTGATCAGGGGTCTCCAGCAGCACGAAGGGGCCCAACCGCCCGGGGTGCGGTCCTCGCCCATAAGGCATGACCTGGATGGTGACGTTCCGCCGACGCCCCACATGCAGCAGATGGTTCAACTGTCGTTTGCATGCGGCCATGTCGCCTACTTGGTCGCGTAGGGCCGTCTCGGAGATGACGAAACTGAATGCCTTGGTCTGCTTGTCCAGCAGCGTCTGCCGTGCCAGCCGACCCTTCGTGCGCTCCTCGATGGTTTCGTCATCCAGCGGCGGACAATGAGCGTTAAGCATCGCAAGGACGATCTCCTCGACTTGCAACAGGCCAGGGATGAACTCAGTCTCGTACCAACTGACGGCCACCGCCTCGCTCTCCGCCTGCATGAAGTCCTGCGAGTACGACGGGAACGGTTCCGGGCGGAGGAACTCCACCGCAGCCGCCAGCTTGCCCTGCGCGCCGCACATATCGTCAGCGATGCGCAGCACATGGGCCTGCGCCTTGCGCACTCCGCGTTCCATGCCCTTGATGGCGTCGTAGCCGTAGCCGGCCTCCTGCGCCAGGGCCTGGCGCGAGATACCGGCCGCCTCGCGCCAGCGTTTCATCTGGTCTCCGGCGTAACGCCATGCCATGGGGCGGTCGTCGCCGTTGCCGTTCCTGCTGCTGCCGTTGGCCAACCGGCTCGCCTCCTGAGCCAGTACGCCCGAGGGCGGGGACACCCCGGGCACACTCACCGTCCGTACCTGCTCCGTTACTTCGAACCGTACGGCGTGGCCAGCACGCTGTGCGTCATGAACAGCGAGATTCCCCCTGCGGGCGCCTTCGCGGTCGATACGCGGACGGGCCGGATCGGTCAAGTGATGGGCTGCGAGGGGCCGTACGTACAGATGCGGCCACCCGGTGGTGGTTGCGAGTGGGACGTGCCGCCGGACGCGATCCGTGCCGCGCGGGTCATCGAGGAGTTGCGCGCACGGGTCACCGATCTGAACCGGCAGAGCAGGCTCCCGTGAGCGGCGACCGCCGGAACTCTCCGTAGAGGCTCACGTCCCGTAACCGTCCGTCGCCAACTACCCACAGCCGGTGTACTCTGCCGCGTATTAGCTCGCCCCATGTGCCACACATGAGGCGGCCCCCGACGGTGTTAGCGCACCGGTCGAGGGCCTTCACCACCAAGGTCTACAGGAGGACCCTGGGATGCACAGGCATGTTAGCGCGCCCTCGCGCTTCTTCTCCCAATTGCCGAACGACATCATCCGCCACCCCCGCCTGTCCGCGACCGCGGTACGGCTCCTGGCCTGGCAGCTTTCCCTTCCCGAGGGCGCCGACGAACCGCTGTGGAAGACGGCAGAGCGCGCCGGAATCGGCAAGGTCGCCTTCCAGAACGCGAAGCGGCAACTCCGAGCCGAACGCTACCTGTTCGAGTGGCGGCACCAGAACGAGCACGGGCGCTGGCAGACCGTCCAGCTCGTCGCCAACACCCCCCTGTCACCCGACGAAGCCCGCGTCGCCGTCCAGCCCGCCGCCCAACCGACAGCCGCCGTACCGGCCACCGGTGTACCGACCCGTCGGCCCGCCGCCCCTCAACCCCGTAAAACACCCGTAGGGAACACCTCCCACCCTCCCGCCGCAACCGAAGCCACCGAAGCCGCGGCGCCCCGACTCGGCACCGAGATCTGCGCCCGTGCCGAAGCGCTCCTGCTCTCCCTCCCCCGGACCGCGCCGTACCTGGCGATGTCCGCCCGCAAGGCCCGGCGCTGGGCACCCCTCGCAGCGCGCTGGCTGGAGTGCGGCCTGGGCACCGACGACGTCCGCACGGCGCTCACGGCGGGACTGGAGCGGGCCCGCTCCCCGCTCGGGGCGCTCCGGTGGCGGCTGGAGCACACCCTGCCCGAGCCCCTCGCCACGTCGCCCACCACCCAAGCGCCGCCGCGCGTGTCGCGCATGCGGGAGTGCGCGGGCCCACACACCCAGCCGCTGCTGTTCACCCCCGTCGGCGACGAGGACCGGTGCCCCGCCTGCCGCACGACGGCAGCAGCCACGGCGACGCCCGCACCTGCGCCAGGGACCGGCCTCCGCACCTTCCGCGCAGCACGCGCAGCACGCGCGGTCCGCGCCGCCCGCGCCGCCCGCGCGGCACTCACCGCAGACGGCCTGCCCGCGGCCGTGGAATGAACCGAAGCGTGGGCCCGCCCGTGTCTGGGGGCGGTGCCCGCGGTGCTGAGAGTGTTCTGAACGTCGCTGGACTGCTCCGGTCCTTCTTCGTCCGTCCGAGCGGACGACGGGCACCTTTCCGCACCCCCTACGCGAGGTGACCATGATCGGATCTGACAGCAGACAGGACTTCTCAGACGACCGGGGATCCCGCCGCGGCCTCATCGCCGTGATCGCCGCGCTGTGCGCGGCGGCCGTGGCCGTGACCCTGATCACCGTCGACACCACGTCCGGCGAGGACGGCAAGCGGCCGGAACTGGCCGCTGCCGCGGACTCGTCGGCAGCGGGCAAGAACGTCGGATACTTCACCAACTGGGGCGTCTACCAGCGCGATTACCACGTCAAGGACATCGAGACATCCGGTTCGGCGGACAGGCTGACCCACATCAACTACGCCTTCGGCAACGTGCAGGGCGGCAAGTGCACCGTGGGTGACAGTTACGCCGACTACGAGAAGACGTACACCGCCGAGCAGAGCGTCGACGGCCAGGCCGACACCTGGGACCAGCCGCTGCGCGGCAACTTCAACCAGTTGCTGAAGCTCAAGAAGAAGCACCCGAACCTGAAGGTGCTGTGGTCCTTCGGGGGCTGGAGCTGGTCCAAGGGCTTCACCGAGGCGGCCAAGAACCCTCAGGCCTTCGCCGAGTCCTGCTACAACCTGGTCACCGACCCGCGCTGGAAGGGCGTCTTCGACGGCATCGACATCGACTGGGAGTACCCGAACGCCTGCGGCCTCGGATGCGACACCAGCGGCCGGGACGCCTTCACCAACCTGATGAAGGCGCTGCGGGGCAAGTTCGGCGACAAGCTGGTGACCGCGGCCATCACCGGGGACGGCTCCAAGGACGGGAAGATGCAGGCCACCGACTACACGTCGGCGGCGCAGTACGTCGACTGGTACCTGCCGATGACCTACGACTACTTCGGCGCCTTCGACCAGCAGGGACCCACGGCACCGCACTCGCCGCTGGACGACTACGACGGCATCCCCAAGGAGTCGTACAGCAGCGCGGCGGCCGTCGCGATGCTCGTCATGGGCGGAGTACCCCGGGAGAAGGTGCTGATGGGGCTCGGCTTCTACGGCCGTGGCTGGAGCGGGGTGACGCAGTCGGAACCCGGCGGGACGGCGACGGGCCCGGCTCCCGGCACCTACGAGCAGGGCATCGAGGACTACGAGGTGCTCAAGACCCGCTGCCCTGCCACCGGCAAGGTCGGGGGTACCGCCTACGCGCACTGCGGCGACCAGTGGTGGAGCTACGACACCCCGGAGACCCTCCGTGGCAAGGTCGACTGGGTCGAGAAGCAGAACCTGGGCGGCACCTTCGTCTGGGAGCTGAGCGGCGACACCCCGGACGGAGAGCTGATCAAGGCCATCCGGTAGGCGGAACCGCCCTTCGCCACCGAGGCCCCGCGGCGCGGTTGCGCGGGGCCTCGGTGCGCCTCCCGAGGGCGGCGCGCTTGCGCGGGGCCTCGGTGCGCCTCCCGAGGGCGGCGCGGGGGCTCACGCCTCGGGGCGTACGCAGGTGTAGCCCTGCTCCAGCAGGACGGGCAGGTAGCGGTCGACGGCCTGCACGGTCTGGTCGCGCGGGCCGCCGCCGTCGTGCTGCAGGACGATGGCGCCGGGGGCGACCTGGTCGAGGACGGCGCGCACGATGGTGGCCGTGCCGGGGCGTGACCAGTCGCGGGTGTCGAGGGACCAGCCCATCGGTTCCATGCCCAGGCGGGCGCAGATCTTCAGCGAGGGGGCGTGCCAGTCGCCGTAGGGGGCGCGGCACCAGGTGGGCGGGAGGCCGAGCACGCGGTCGATGAGATCGCTGGTGCGGGAGAGTTCGCTCTCGATGTCCTCGGTGCGCAGCCGCGTCAGCTGGCGGTGGCTGTAGGAGTGGTTGCCGACGACGTGGCCGTCCGCTGCGATGTCGTGCAGCAGCTCGGGGAAGACGGCGGCGTTCTCACCGACGACGAAGAACGTGGCCTGCACGCCGTGCCGCCGCAACACCTCCAGCAGGGCCGGGGTGTGGACGGGGTGCGGCCCGTCGTCGAACGTGAGCGCGAGGACGCGGCGGCCGTGGGTGCCGGGCAGCGTCATCTCCGCCTGGGTACGCACGGGCGGGTGCGCGCTCGGAGCACCCATCGACGTCTCCCCGGCGAGCGGGCGCAGCCGGTAACTGTCGCCGGCCGCGTGTTCCGTGTGCGGCAGGCCGCGTACCGGTCGCGTGCCCGCGCCCGCGCCCCCGCCGGCCGGGCGCGTCGGGTCGGCCGGATGTTTCGCCGCGGCGGCGACGTGCCCGCTCCGTCCGGACTCGTGCAATGCGAACGCACCGGCAGCGACACCCGTCAGCGCCGCGGTGCCGACGCCGAGGCCGGTGTACAGCAGACCCCGTCGCGTGAAGATATGACAATCAGATCGCATATCCCCTGCGTAGCACCGGCGCGCCGCGTCATCTGTGACCCGGCGCGCGGACCTCGCGAGTCCGCCCGAACGGCCGACGCCACGGAGGCGGCCGTACGCCGGACGGCCGCCCGGACGGGCGAGCGCGCGGCGGACAAGCGGCGAGCGCGCGGCGAGCGCGGGCGCGCGCCTGGCGGGCAGACGGGCGAGCACCCGGGCGCCTGCCTGGGGCCCGGGGCCCGGGCA
>NZ_JASKYT010000345.1:0-6580 GCF_041028275.1 Streptomyces sp. PU-14G | reverse complement strand
GCGGAGGATCCGCGCGCTGACCCGGGCCCTGCTCCGCGCCCTGGTCCGGCGCCCCTACTGGGACCCGCCCGACCCCTCCTACGTCGTACGGCGCTGGCCCGGGCTGACGGCGATGTGCTGCGCCACCCTCTTCTTCTGGCTCTCGCTGACGCCCTCCCTCGTGCCCCGGCCCTGGCTGCTGCAAGGGGTGATCGGCGGGATAACGGCCGCCATCGGATACGCCATCGGCGCGCTCGGGGAATGGCTGGTACGGCTCACCGTGCGCCCCGTGTGGCGCCGCTGCCGACACCGCCTGCGCGACCGCCGAGGCCTACGCGACAGCCAACCCCCGCGCGACCGCCGACGCCTGCTCGGCGGCCAAGGACGGCGCGACGGCCAAGGACGGCGCGACGGCCAAGGACGGCGCGACGGCCGACGCCTGCTCGGCGGCCAAGGACCGCGCGACGGCCATGGACGGCGGCCCGCCCCGCGCCGGCGGGCCCGCGCCTGGCTGGCGTACTACGCGCTCAGCACCGTGGCGACGATCGCCGCGCTGTCCTGGAGCGCCGACGCACAGCGGGAGTTGCGCAGGCTCCAGGAGATGCCGGAAACCCTCACCTGGCACTCCATGATGATCGCCGCGGTGGCGCTGGCGATCTGCGGCGCGCTGGTGGCGCTGGGGCGCACCGTACGGCTCGGCACCCGCGCGCTGATCCGGCTGCTGGGCCGGTTCGTGCCGCGCCCGCTGGCCATCGGTGTGAGCCTGCTGGTCAGCGCGATGGTCGTGGTCTTCGGCACCCGGGACGTCGTCTTCGACCGCGGCATCATCGACGTCGCCGCGTATCTGGCGCAGAAGACCGACAAGAGCACCAAGGACGGCATCACCCGGCCTCGCACGCCCCTGGTCTCGGGCAGCACCGCCTCCCTCGTCGACTGGGACGAGCTGGGCTACGAGGGCCGCAACTTCACGGGCTCCTCCCTGACCTCGCGGCAGATCACCTCCGTCACCGGCAGGTGGGCGATCCAGCCGATCCGCGTCTACGTCGGCCAGGAGTCGGCGCCCACCTTCACCGCACGCGCCCGGCTGGCGGTGCGCGAGCTGGAACGCACCGGCGCGTTCGACCGGAGCGTGCTCGCCATCGCCGGCACGACAGGGCGCGGCTGGGTCAACTCGACGGACGCCGAACCGCTGGAGTACATCCACGGCGGCGACACCGCGATCGTGGCCGTGCAGTACTCGTACCTGCCCAGCTGGGCGTCCTTCCTCGTGGACAAGGAGGAGGCGGGGCGCGCCACCCGCGCCCTGGTCGACGCGGTCCGCGCCCGCCTGCGGCAACAGCCCGCCGACCGGCGCCCCGAACTCGTCGTCTTCGGCGAGTCCCTGGGCGCCTACGGCATCGAAGCCTCGTTCGACGGCCCCGACGACATGCTGTCCAAGGTCGACGGCGCGGTACTGGCCGGATCACCCAACTTCTCGCCCCTGCGCAGGGAGCTGACCGCGCACCGGGACCCGGGCAGCCCCATCTGGCGGCCCGAGTACGAGCACGGACGCCACTTCCGGTTCGCGCAGTGGCCCGAGAAGGACCTCACCCGCCCGGGGCCCGCCTCCACGTGGGAGAAACCGCGCGTCGTCTACCTGCAAAACGCCTCGGACGCGATCGTGTGGTGGTCCCCGGGACTCGCCCTCGACCCGCCACGCTGGCTGCGCGAGCCGCTCGGCCCCGACATCACGGACGAGGTCAACTGGTTCCCGCTGGTCACCTTCTGGCAGACGACGGTGGACATGGCCGTCTCGTACGGCGTCGGCGCACCGCACGGCCACCGGTACGGCAACGGCTCGGTGGAGGCCTGGGCCGCCGTCGCGCCGTCCGAGGGATGGACCGACGCGGACACCCAGCGGTTGCGGCGCTTCATGGACCGGCGGGAAGCCCCGTACTGACGGCGCCGGGGCCCTCCCGCCGGGCGGCTACTTGTCGCCGTCCCCCGGCAACTGTCCCTGACCCGGGCCGGGAGCGGGGGAAGGGGCATGGCCCTCGCCCTGGGCACCGGCCGCGCCCGGCTGCGGAGCGGCCTCCTTCAACTGGCGGAGCGTCTGCTCCTGCGCGTACCCCTTCAGATAACCCACGACCGTGTTGCTGACGGCGACCAGCGGCACCGCCACGACCGCGCCGGGGATGCCCGCGATGAGGCTGCCGCCCGTCACGCCGAGGACCACGGCGAGCGGGTGGACGCGCACCAGCCGGCCCAGGATGAACGGCTGCAGGATGTGGCTCTCGATCTGCTGGACGGCCAGCACCACGGCCAGCGCCAGCGCGGCGGAGACCGGACCGTTGGTGACGAGCGCGACGACGACGGCGAGCGCGCCGGAGATCACCGCACCGACGATCGGGATGAAGGCGAACAGGAAGATGAAGACGGCGAGCGGTACGGCCATCGGCACGTTGAGGAAGTAGAGCCCGATACCGATGAAGATGGCGTCGATCAACGCGACGATCACCGTGCCGCGCACATATCCGGTGAGCGTCGCCCAGGCCCGCGGTCCCGCACCTGCGACGCCCTCGCGGGCCGCCGAGGGCACGAACTTGAGCGTCCACTCCCAGATGCGGCGGCCGTCGTAGAGCAGGAAGAGCGTCACGAACATCGTCAGCAGGGCGCCCGAGAGGAACTCGACGATGACGGTGACGCCCTCGATGCCCGCCGAGGTCAGCTCCTTGCTGTTGTCACCCACCCAGTCGCTGAGGTTCTGGGCGATGTCGTTGATCTGGTCCTCGGAGACGTGGAACGGGCCGTTGAGCGCCCAGTCGCGCAACTCCTGGATACCGGCCTGCACCTTGTCGGTGAGGGTGTCCAGGTTCTCCATGACCTGCCACACCACGAACCAGCCGACCAGGCCCATGATGACGAACCCGCCGATGAAGGTGATGGCCGTGGCCAGGCCGCGCCCGAGCCCGATCCGCCGCAGCCGGGCGACCGTGGGCTGGAGCAGCGCGGTGATGAGCAGCCCCGCCGAGAACGCGATGATCACCAGGCTGATGGTGCTGACGACCTTCATCAGCACCCAGATGACACCGGCGAGCACCAGCAGGCGCCACCCCGCCTCAGCGGCGACCCGCACGCCCCACGGCACGGCGGCGGCCGGTTCCGGTTTGGCGGCTATGGCAGGCGCGTACTGGGGGGGCGGGGGCACGTAGTCGCTTCCCGTCCCGGCGCTGCCCGCCTCCGCCTCGGCCTGGGCACGGCCGGCTTCGACGTTGTTCAGCCGGTGGTCGATCCCGTCGCCTCCGCCACGGTCCGAGCCGGGGTCCGACCCCACTTCGGCGCGCCGCTCAGCGGCCTTCGCGGCCCATCGGCCCACGGCCGCCCTGAGCCTGTCCGTCCTGCTCGTCATTCCGCTTCCTCCGCCCCCGCTCGCCAGTGGCTTCGCCGTGTGAGGGACGACGTTACCCGGGCCGATGGTTGCTTTCCGCATCGGACGCAGGCCGGCCGAGGCGCTACCCGGCCCGCGCGCGGGGAAGCCGCAGGCGACCGGGGCCGGGGGCCGCACACGAGGATGCCCCCCGTGGCGATCCTGGCGGATCGCCACGGGGGGCATCCCGTCCGGACACGCGGTCCGGCAAGCCGTGCGAGGCCGGTCGGCTCAGTACCAGTGGTTGGCCTGCCAGAAGTCCCACGCACCGCAGGGGCTTCCGTACCGGTCGTTCATGTAGTTGAGGCCCCACTTGATCTGGGTGGCCGGGTTGGTCCGCCAGTCGGCACCCGCCGAGGCCATCTTCGAGCCCGGCAGCGCCTGGACGAGGCCGTAGGCACCGGAGGAGGCGTTGGTCGCCTGGTAGTTCCAGCCCGACTCGCGCGAGACGATCTCGGAGAAGCACTGGTACTGACCGCCGCCGACGATCTGCTTGGCCATCGACTGGACCTCGGCCGTGGAGTAAGAGGACTTCTGCGCGAAGTCGGCGCGGTCCGAGGAGCGGCTCGAAGCGGACTTGATCTTGTCGCGCTCCTTGGCCTTCTCGGCGGCCTCCTTGGCGGCGGCCTCCTTCTCGGCCTTCTCCCTCTTGGCCGCAGCGTCCTTCGCGGCCTGCTTGCGGGCGGCTTCCTCGGCCGACTTCTTCGCCTTCGCGTCCGATGCCGCCGAGGCGGCGTCGGCCTGCTGCGTGAGCGAAGCGGTCTGTGCCTGGGCCTGCGACCCGGCCGGTATGTCCTCTAGGAGCGTCGCCTGCGCGGCGGTGGCCTCGGCGTCGGACGCCTGGCCCTGGTCGGCGCCTGCGGCAACCCCGACGACGGCGCCGACGGTGGTGACCGCGGTGGCGGACGCCACGGCGAATCCCCGGACCGAAATCCGAGCAGTCACACGGTTTCCTTCCAACATGCCCGCTCGGGTGACCTCGCGGACGCAATCGTGCCCCTGGCACTGGCCTCCCTTGTATGGGCGCGGGAGACACGGGCCCGGTGGGCCTCCCCTCGGGGAGAGCCCGCGTGGTTCTTCGGGCGGCATACGGCGCGACTGCTGTTCAGTTCTGTACTGCTGTGCGGTGTCGCACCGTTGGTGGTGCGGATGTGCCGTATGCGGGGCCTGACAGGACCCACACCTTGCCGGAACCCGACGCGTCGAAGCAATTCAGCGTTGAGTGGGAAAGCTCACACGGCGTTTGGGGCAAAGAGATCTCGGAAATCAGCGCGCGATCAGGCCCCGTGCCGCTAGGGTGTTGCGCCCTTTCCGGCACGGGGCCCGTCTCGGCGGGCGCCGCAGCGCCCGGTACTGACGTCACGTCAGCGGGATGCCGCCCGGCCGACCGGTTCGGAGGAAGGCCGGCCGGCCGTACTGACTCAGGGCGGATGAGGGTCTGATCGCCCTGACGGATGTCCGGTTGATCGTCCAAAGGACGTCCAAGTGATCGGACGATCCGGTGGACGGATCAGACGCGGCCCTCCTCCAGCATCTCGGTCACCAGCGCGGCGATCGGCGAACGCTCCGAGCGCGTCAGAGTGACGTGGGAGAAGAGCGGATGCCCCTTCAACCGCTCGACGACGGCGACGACACCGTCGTACCGCCCCACCCGCAGATTGTCCCGCTGCGCGACGTCGTGGGTGAGCACCACCCGCGAGTCGGTGCCGATCCGGGAAAGCACCGTCAGCAGCACGTTCCGCTCCAACGACTGCGCCTCGTCGACGATGACGAACGCGTCGTGCAGCGACCTGCCGCGGATGTGGGTGAGCGGCAGCACCTCCAGCATGCCGCGGGCCACCACCTCCTCGATGACCTCGCGGCTGGTGACCGCCGACAGCGTGTCGAAGACGGCCTGCGCCCACGGGCTCATCTTCTCCGCCTCGGTGCCCGGCAGGTAGCCCAGCTCCTGGCCCCCCACCGCGTACAGCGGCCGGAAGACCATCACCTTGCTGTGCTGCCTGCGCTCCAGCACCGCCTCAAGACCGGCGCACAGGGCCAGCGCGCTCTTGCCCGTGCCCGCACGGCCGCCCATCGAGATGATGCCCACCTCGGGGTCGAGCAGCAGATCCAGCGCCACCCGCTGCTCGGCGCTACGGCCCTTGATGCCGAACGCCTCCCGGTCCCCGCGCACCAGCCGGATGCGGCCGTCCGCGGTCACCCTGCCGAGCGCCTTGCCCTTCTCCGACTGGAGTACCAGGCCTGTGTGGACGGGCAGCTCCGGCGCGTCGTAGGGCAGGGCCACGCTCTCCTGCGCGAACAGCTCATCGACGTCCTCGCCCGGAAGAGTGAGTTCCGCCATGCCCGTCCAGCCGGAATCGGTGATGGCCAACTCCGCGCGGTACTCCTCCGCCAGCAGCCCGACGGAGGACGCCTTGATCCGCAACGGCAGGTCCTTCGAGACGACCGTCACGTCGTACCCCTCCGCCTGGAGGTTCCGCGCGACCGCGAGGATGCGCGAATCGTTGTCACCGAGCCTGCCCTGCGTGTTCAAGAAGGCGGCCGGCAGCACCGCCGGATCGGAGTGGTTCAGCTCGACCCGGAGCGTGCCGCCCTGGTCGCTGAGGGGGATCGGCGCGTCGAGCCGGCCGTACCTGACCCGGTACTCGTCGAGCCGGCGGAGGGCCTGCCGGGCGAAATAGCCCAGCTCTGGGTGGTTGCGCTTGGCCTCCAACTCGGTGACGACTACCACGGGGAGCACCACTTCGTGCTCGTCGAACCGGTCCATGGCGGCCGGGTCCGCCAGCAGCACACTGGTGTCGATGACGTACGTGCGCCGGTCGGACTCGCTGCGCTTCTTGCTGATCACCACGGTGGGACGTACCCCCTCGGATGAGGTCGGGGAGCGACGGCGTCGCGGGGGAAGAGACCGGAGAGCGCCCGCACCACGCGGGCCGGCCTCCGGCCCTCCGCGTCCTGCGCCCGCGCCGACCGCTCGGCCTGGAGCCTCACGCGGCCCGGGGACGTCCGTGGTGTCCAACAGGGCCTCCCGGCGACCGTGGCCCTGCGAGGGCACGGTCGTCAGGGATATTCCCTCCCGAGTGGTCATGCATGCAATGACATGTGGCACGCCTGGGGTGGGAGAGAGCCCAGCGCCGTGCAGGGCCCCCTCGGGGGCCTCGTAGGAGGGGCCCCGGGCCCGTGCGGGCGCGGGGC
>NZ_JASKYT010000344.1:0-5578 GCF_041028275.1 Streptomyces sp. PU-14G | reverse complement strand
AGCCCGCCAGCTGGATGCCGGGAAAGCAGAAACGGATCCTCCCAGCTCATCCACCTCAGCCTCGCCGAGATCAGACGCCTGATCACCCGCCTCACCGACCGGCGCCCCACCCCGGTCGACGACGTTCTGCACTGGTCACACTGGCGCCGACGACGCCAGCACCAAGCCCGCATCAGCCACTACAAACGACGCGGACACAGCCCCTGACCTGGCCACCAGCCACCGCAAGCACCGTTGCAGTACTAGGCCGTTTCTGATGGCTCTTGGACGGTGTCGCGGAGCCAGATGTCGATCGCTGTGACGGCGAGTGTGCCGTTGAAGATGTAGTCGCGCTTGTCGTAGCGGCTGGCCACCGCGCGGTACTGCTTCCACTTGTTGACGCACCGCTCGACGGCACTGCGGCGGCGGTACTGGGTCTTGTCGAAGGCCGGTGGGCGACCGCCGTCCCGCCCCTGCCGCCGACGGTTGGCCCGCTGGTCATCAGGCCGGGCGATGGTCGCTTTGATGCCCCGTCGCCGCAGATAAGCGCGGTTGTCGCGGCCGGAGTAAGCCTTGTCCCCGCGTACCCGGTCCGGGCGGCTGCGGGGGCGACCCTGGCAACTCGGGATCTCCAACACTCCGAAGGCCGATGGAGGGCTGACACGGTGTGCACACGGCGGGCGGTGTCGCCTTACGAACACTGCGTCGACACGGTCGTGGCGACCCGCGGAACTCGTGAGGCAGAGAAGGCGAAGCTGTTGGAGAACACTTACCGCCAGATCAACGTCGCGCTGGTGAACGAGCTGGCCCAAGTACTGCCACGAGATGGGCATCGACGTCTGGGATGTGATTCGCACTGCCTCGACCAAACCGTTCGGGTTCGAGGCGTTCCAGCCCGGTCCCGGCGTTGGTGGCCCTTGCATACCGATCGATCCGAAATACCTGAGCTACTCGGTCAAGGCCAAGCTGGGACAGTCGTTCCGCTTCGTCGAGCTCGCACACGAGATCAACAACATGCTGCCGTACTCTGTGGCCCGCCGCGTCCAGGTCCTACTCAACAGCTGCGGGCTGCCCCTGCGCGAGGCACGCGTACTGTTGATCTGCATCACCTACAAGGCCGACAACGCCGATCAACGAGAGTCGCCGGCGAACGATTTGGCCGCCCGGCTGAGCGACCAGGGGGCGGAGCTGGCCTATCACGATCCGCACGTGCCGGAGTGGATACTCAGGGGAGAACCCGTACCGCGCGAGCAGGACGTGGCGGCTGCCGCGACGGCGGCAGACGTCGTGGTGGTCCTCCAGCACCACTCCGCTGTCGACCTCGGCATCCTGGCAGACTCGGGCACGCTAGTCCTGGACACCCGCGGGAAACCCGCTGGAGGGGGATTACGCGGCTGTGACGGGAGCCTGGCCACTTGCCCCACAGCCGCGCCGAGACTCAGCATGCGGGACATCACAGCATCCGGCTCCTGTCCGTGATCTCGTCGCCTCCCGTACGCGCCCTTGTCAGCGTCGGCCTTCGTCAGGCTTTTCGCGAGGAAGAAAGGCATGGGGGTTTACGTAACGGACGCGGCGCAACCAGAGTGTGCCGCCTCCTACCGCCGAGGCGACGAAGCCGATGATGGCCAGCGTCAACAACAGGATCCTGACGAAACCGACACTGACCGCCTCGTACGCCGTGTAGCTGCCGATGCAGACGACGACGCCACTCGCGAAGAGGGCCAGCGAAGGCCAGGATATCCATGTTTTGAGGGCCACCAAGGGGTCGCCCTCCACCCATAGCATCTGCGACCGTCGCTGGATCGCAGCCTCCCGTAGCGAGCCCTTGGGGGGCAGCGGCTTGCCTTCGTTGTCGATTTCGAGGAAGTCCCATAGGTCGGCCAGCGCTTCGTACGCCTCCTGATCGTCGTACTGCGTCAGTTCACTCCCGTCCTGCTGGGCACGACGGCGGAATTCATGGTTGATCAATTCTGTAGGGACGGGAGCCTCACTGCCCAGAACTCGCCGCAGTTCCTGGCAGAAGGCCTGAATGACCGGCTTGCGCCTGCGCTCATGCACTGCCTCTTTGAGGTCTTCCATGCCACTCTCCCCGTAGGAGAGGTATTCCCGCATCACGACAGCGAGTGCGTGGAAGGCTGGCCCCGCAAGCGGCTGTTCGGTCACAGCGTTGTCCCTTCCCAGTCAGCGCGCACGACGCTGGCAGTATAGACACTTAAGCTTAAGGTATAGACACAGCGCTCGGTGGTCTGCCGTGTCGGGGGAGGGAAACGTCTACAGGTGGATAAGAAGACGATCGTCGCGTGCGTACTCATACTGGGCTTCCTGACCAGCGGCGGAGGCATCGCGATTGTGAGCACAGGCCTCCTGATCACCCTTGTCAGCCAGCTCAGCGCGGCAGTTGGCGCCGATGAGGCCGACGGAGGGGATGGAGGCGACGCACCACCCGGCACTGTTTGCGACCCGGGCGGCGCCAGCGTCTCCGACAACGTTCCCGGCATGGGCACCGTGACGATGACCCCGGAGCAGATGGGCAACGCAGCCGTCATAGTCGAGGTCGGCGAGAAGAAGAAGGTGCCGGAGAAAGGCCTGGTCATCGCCATCATGACTGCCCTCCAGGAGAGCACCTTGCACAACCTGCACTGGGGGGACCGGGACAGCCAAGGTCTCTTTCAACAGCGTCCGGCTGCGGGCTGGGGCTCCCCTGCGCAGATCACCAACCCTTCCTACGCGGCGGGTGCGTTCTTCGGTGGGCCCGAGCCGCCAAGCCCGCGCGGCCTGTTGGACGTCAAGGGGTGGGAGGAGATGTCGCACGGCGAGGCAGCACAGACGGTCCAGGTCTCGGCTTTCCCCGATGCTTACGACAAATGGCAGGGGCTGGCAGGGAAGATCGTCGGGCGGGCGAAGAACATCGACTGCGAAGACGTAGGCGTCAGTGGTGACGCCGGCAAGGTCATCGAGGCTGCCAAGAAGCAACTCGGTGTGCCGTACTGCTGGGCGGGCGGAGACGCCAACGGCCCTACGTACACAAAAGACTGTCCGTCCGGCGTCAAGGAGGGCTTCGACTGCTCCGGCCTCACGCTCTACGCGTACGCCCAGGTCGATATCACCTTGGGACACTACACGGGCACCCAGTACAACGCGGGTACACATGTGCAGGATTACAAGGATCTCAAACCTGGTGACCTAATGTTCTTCTCCAGTAACGGAACGGAGGCGGGCATCCACCATGTCAGCATCTATATGGGGGGCAACAAGATGATCCACGCCCCTCGCACCGGCAAGCCGGTACAGATCGTCGAAAACCTCAGTGGCAACGACTATTGGATGAGCGAGTACTACGGCTCCACTCGACTCCTCAAGGGCGACAATAACGACAAGAGGGACAAGGCTGACAAGGTCAGGGGCGAGGCGGTAGCGCAGCAGATCGATAACGGCGACCCGTTCTCCGCCCAGGCGGCGCTAAACGTCACCGTTCGCCCGCGACGGGCGAGGGGTAACCGCTTGACAGGAAGGCGCCCTCTCGGGCGGAAGGACATCCGCAAGCGCGTGACGAAGCCACGAAGGTAGCGAAAAGTGTGGCGTGGAGGCTCAATGTGCGACGGGCACGGCCCAGCGGAGGCCCACGGTTCGCCTGGTGGGGGCCGACCGGGCTCGACTGTGCCCGAGGGGCCGACCATCCCTCGGAGCCGCGTACCGAAAGGACGAAACTGATATACCGCCGCATGCTGGCCGGTTAATACCCAATTCAGAAGGGCCGGATCTGTCGTGAGCGAGACAACCTCCGCTCGGCGCAACGAGCCAAAGACTCGGAACGCCTCAGACGCAGGAACGAGAGGGGTGAGGAACAACCCGAGGCTCGCGCACGTGGTTCTGGCCGCCGCCACCGCGCTTCTCCTGTCGGGCTGCTCACAGAGCGGGCCCGCGTCCCGGCCCTCCGGATCTGCACAGCCGAGCGCCTCGCCGGCGCCCGGACGCGAGAGTCCACTGCCCAGCCCCTCCCCGGGCTCCAGCGGCAACACGGAAGTCGTCGACTTCACCGACCCCGAGCAGGTCGCTGCTGCTTACGTCCTCGCCTTCGTGAAGCGCGACTACACGGACCCGGACCCGCGCGCCTACCTGCAGAACGTCAAGCCCTACACCACTGCGGGCTACTACAAGAGGCTGCATAGCTCCACAAGTGACCACTGCGACAGGTACTGTCAGGCAGGCAGAAAGAACCACTTGCGGCAGAGCGCCGACAACGTGGGTACGGTGATTCCGCCGGAAGCGCCGCGCAGTTCAAAGAAGGTGTGGGTCCAGGTGTCCTACGAGGAGTCCACGGTCTCCTCACACGGCGGAGGCGCTGAGCCGGCGCCGAAAGGCGTGGTCCTGCGGATGCAGAAGTCCAGCGGCAAGTGGCGTGTGGCCGAGAAGATGCGGGGTAGCTGAGCACGGCCGCTACCCAGTCGATTCCCTCCTGCCGGCAGCACCGCCGGGGACGCGCCAGCCACCGGCAGGTCGGTACCGATCGCTCGAGCGGCGGCCAAGAGACCTCAGACACCCGGCATCAGGTACCCGAAGCCATCGGCGAGGATGGCCGCAAGGTCCAGATACGCGCCACGTGTGGCCGCCGACACCCGGTCGTAATCAATCGTGCCACCGGTGTAGAGATGCTCGTCATAGGGGACTTGCACGACTGAAGGACACAACTGCCGAAAGTAGTCCGTCAGGGCAGCCAGGTTGATTCCTACCGGATTCGCCGTGTCCATGGTGATCACGACGACAGCGTCCCGCACCAGGTGCGCGTAGCCCCGGGCGTGCACTTCATCCAGCGTCTTGGCCGCCCGGCGCACGGCGTCGAACCGGGGGGCGGCAACCACGATGAGACGGTCGGTGGCCGCCAGAGTGCCGCGCATGGCAGAGTGTTTCATGCCAGTGCCGCTGTCGGTAATAATGATGTCGAAAACCCGTCGCAGCACCTCCTGCGCGGTGCTGTAGTGCAGTTCTCCGAACGCCTCACCGACGTCCGCGCTTTGCTCGCTGGCGGCGACCATCAGCTGTCCCACCTGTCCTAGGTACTGGTGGATGTGCGGCGCCTCGGGTAGTCCACGCCCGTTGTACGCACGCTTCCGGAGTTCCGCGTTGACCAGGTCACGCACCGTGGGTATAACCCGCTCCCCCAACAGCCGGTCCGCGAGTGTGCCGGCGTGCGGGTTGGCGTCGACAACAACCGACCGGTCTGCGCGGTGCCGGGAAAAGGTCAGGCCGAGCATCGCTGACGTGGTGGTCTTGCCCACTCCTCCCTTGATGCTGGTGACGGCGATGCGATACGGACGGACGACAGGCACCTGAACCCGCGCTAGTCGTTGTCGTTCTAGCCCCGACACGACGTCCGCGCCGCCGCCTCGCCCGCTGTTGAACACGCGTCGCCAGCCACCGCGCCGCGCGGGACGCCGGGGGTCGGGAGGTCGCTGTTCTGTAGGTGAGGCGCTGAGATACGGGTTCGAGGGCGGCCGAGGAGGCGATGCACTGTCCTGCGATGTGCCGGGCCGGTTGGGATCCTGGTACTGGGATCCGGACTCGCCGGGGGATGGATGCGGGAGCGGAGCCGGAGGTGGGG
>NZ_JASKYT010000343.1:0-8695 GCF_041028275.1 Streptomyces sp. PU-14G | reverse complement strand
GGCGCGGGGTGGGGTCGTCGGCCCAGGCCCGGGGGGCGTTCAGGCCCAGCACGAGCGCCGCCGTGACGGACGAACACGCCAGTGCCCTGGTCAGCTGCGGCCCGGGGAGACCCATCCTCACCCCTCCCCGCCCAGTGTCACGCCCGCGGGAGGCATGTCGGCGATCTGGAACTCGACCTTGTCGTTGCCTTCCGGAGGCGCGGGGAACTGGGCGTACCAGGTCTTCGACTTCCCGGCCTGGATCGGCTGCCCGAAGGACGTGCACAGGCACCTGCCCTCGGTGTCCCTGAGCACCAGATAGCGCTTCTTGCCCTTCTTGTCGACGAGCTTCGCGCCGGCGACGGAGAGCTTGTTGCGCAGGGCCAGTTCGGACTCCTTGCCCTCCCACCCCGGGGCGACCCAGACCTTTCCGCCTCCGTTGGTGACCTTCCCGGTCACGGTCACGAAGCCGCCCGTCTCGCGGCGGGCCGCGTCGATGGTGAGGGTGATGTCGTCACCGCCCCGCACCTCGGCGAGCGGCTCGCCGTCGCCCGTCCCGCCGCCGCCGTCACCCCCGCTCCCCTCCGTGCGCGAGGGCCGTGGCTCCTTGGCGTCGTCGCCGCCGTCGCCTCCCCCGCCGCAGCCCGCGCCCGCCAGCATCAGGCCGGCTGAGAGAGCCACCGCGGTGAGGGACCGGCGCAGCCCGGTGGTGCGTCGAAGATTCATGAAGTGCTCGGCTCTCATTCCTCGTCCGCTCGTCATTCGACCAGCACCACCGAGAAGAGGTCCGACGGTTCCACGTCGAGGTCCTCGTCGTCGGGGTCGATCGTGAGGTTCTCGTCGTCGCAGGTGAGCTCGATCTCGTCGCCCTCAGCCCCGGTGTCGGCCGTGCAGCGGGGCCGGATGACCGCGGTGGCGGTGGCATGCGCCTTCTTGTGGTCCGCGCCGGGGACGAAGGTGTCGCCCGTGTCGAAGCGCGTCTCCACTCCGACGGTGTACCCGCTGTCCCCCTCACGCGTCGTGGGGTCGCAGGCGACCAGGTCGGAGCGGTTGCGGCCGGCGAAGTGGGCGGCCTCGCCGCAGCCGTCGCCGGCCAGCGGTGCCAGGGCGTCCAGCCAGTCCTGCCACGCGCCCTCCTCGGCCAGGGCGTCCACGAAGCCGTCGAAGAGCAGTTCCCGATCGTCCCGGGCGGCTCCCAGCGCGGCGGCGTCGGCGGCGGTCTGGCCGCCGTTTCGGACCGTTGCCGCCTGGGCGACGGCGAAGAAGGCGAACGCGAGGAAGAGCAGCCCCGCGATCACGGCGCCGTACAGGATGACCGTCTGGCCGGTGTCCGCCGTCCCCGGCGCCGTCAGCCTCCGAGAACGGCGCTCACGGCGTTGGCGATCGCCCCGGAGATCATCGAGTCCAGCCCCAGCGCCCGGATGGCGAGGATGATGCCGGCGACCAGGATGACGATGCCGGCGTACTCGATCGAGTTGGCGCCCCGGTCCGCGGCGGGCCCGCGGAGGCGGGCGATGCGGGTCCGGATACGCCTGCGGATGGCGTTCGTCATCGGAATCTCCTCCGTTGGTGGCTGACTCGGTGCCCCCGCAGGGACACGCCCCCGCGTCCGGCCGGCTCGCCCACCGCGTGTGGCGGCCCCCGTGGAGGCCGCAGCAGCTCGGTGACGTCACGTCGCGCGCCCCCTCCCTCACCCCCGCGCGGTGTAGCTAACAGTCGCTGCCCGGATGCAGACTGTGCCACATCTCGTATGCGCGGCGAAGAGGTGGTGAGAAACCCGTTGGCCGCCGCACCGGCCGCTGCGCTGTGACGTGCGAGAAGGCGGAGAGGCAGGGCGGCGGCTGGCACGCGGCCTGGGGGCCGTGGGAGCCGTGGGCGTGCCGCTTACGGGGGCATGCCACCCGGTCGGAGAAGAGGTCGAGGCTCAACCTCCCAGTACGGAACCGAAGTCGGTGTCCGAGCCGAGGACGAAGGTCGCCACGATGAGGATGAGGGTGCCGGGGAGCAGGAAGGCGATGGTGGACATGGTCGCCTTGGGGACGGTTTTCGCCGCCTTGCGGCGGGCGTTCTGCGCGTCGGTGCGCCGCATGTCGGTGGCGATCTGGATGAGCGTCTCGGCGATGGGTGCGCCCAGTTCCTCGCCTTGCTGGAGGGCGGTGACGAACTGGTCGACCTGGTCGCTGGCGTTGCGTCTGCGCAGCTCGTCGAAGGCCTGCCGGCGGCTGACGCCCATGTCCATCTGGCGCAGGGTGATGCGCAGTTCGTCCGCCCAGGGGCCCGCGTAGCGGTCGGCCACGCGCTCCAGCGCCTGCCGGAAGCCGAGTCCGGCGGAGACGACGACGGCGAGGACGTCGAGGAAGTCGGGCAGGGTGCGTTCGATGACGCGCCGGCGGTCCTTGATGGCCTGGCGGATGACGAGGTCGGCCGCGAACCAGCCGAACGCCAGCACGAGCACGGTGAAGAACAGGCTGCCGGCCGACAGGCCGACCAGCGCCATGAGGAGCCCGAAGAGGCCGTAGACGGCGCGGCGCGCCGCGTACCGCTCCAGGGTGAGGCCGCCGGGGTTCCCCGCCTGGTCGATCCTGCGGCGCTTCCTGGCGACCTGCCTGGCGCCCATCAGCCGCAGCACCAGCGGGGCCAGGCGCATGCCGAGGCGGTCGATGGCGGCCTCGCCCCTGGTGGTGCGGGTGGCGCCGACCTCCAGCGCGACGGCCAGGTCCTCGGGCAGCTTCGTCTCGGCGCGGTACATCCGCCAGCCGGCGAAGGCGCCGTAGACCGCGACGGCGGCGAGCGCCGCGAGTCCCAGGGCGATCACGGCCTCACACCTCGATCCTGCCGAGCCTGCGGATCACCCAGAAGCCCGCCGCGAACAGACCGACGGCGATGACCATGGCGATCTGCCCCACGGGGCTGCCGGTGACGCGGGCGAGGGCGCCGGGCATCATCGAGTTCATCATCAGCATCGCGCCGAGCCCCAGCAGCGGGATCGTGAAGGCGGTCGCGTTGACCTCGGCGAGCATGGTGCGGACCTCGCGCCTGGTCTCCTTGCGCTCTTCGAGAGTGGTGGTGAGGTTGCGCAGGGAGGCGACGATGGTGCCGCCCGCGCGGTTGGAGAGCACGAGCGTGGTGACCAGGACGACGAGTTCCCTGGAGGGCAGCCGCTCGGCCAGTTCGCCCAGCGCCTCGTCGATGGAGCGGCCGACCGCGAGTTGGTCGGTCACCAGCCGCAGTTCGTCCCCTGCCGGCGCCTCCAGCTCCTCGGCGGCCATGCCGAGGGCGGTGCGCAGCGCGAGGCCTGCCGAGGTGGCGTTGGCGAGGAGGCGCGCGAGTTCGGGCAGCTGGTTGATGAACTGCTCGGTGCGGCGCTGCCGCTGGTGGCCGAGGAAGGCGTTGCCGGCCAGTACGCCGATCAGCCCCGCGAGGGGCCCGAAGAACGGCGCCAGCGCCCAGGAGGCGAGTATCCACAAGACGGCGACGAGTCCGGCCATGGCCACGACGTACTCGCCGGGCGTCAGATCGAGTCCGGTGGCGGCCAGCTTGGTCTGGAGGCGGCGTCCCGGTCCGGTGGCCCGCACGCGGCGGTCGACCCCGGCGAAGCGGCGCCGTCTGCCGCCGGGCCCTGGAGGCAGCGGCGGTCCGGGGTGCGCGCCGTCGGCCAGCCGGGCGAGCAGTGCCTGTCGGCGGGCGCGCCCGGAGAGGTAGGTGAGCACGCCCGCGGCGGCCAGCGCGCAGGCGACCAGCGCGGCCCCGAGCGCGAACTGGGCGGCGGCGTCCAGTGCCAGGGCCGTCGACGGGCCCGGCGGGGACGGCGCGGGCCCCGGGGGTGGGGGCGCCGCCGCGTGCGGGAGCGCGGACGGTGCCACGTGCGCGGACGGTGCCAGGTGTGCGTACGGGGCCAGGAGCGCGGACGGGGAGGTCACACGGCCTCCCGGGTGGCGAGCTGGTCGTCGCTGCGGGCGACGCCGAACGCCGCGGGAACCGGCTCGCCCGCCAGGTGGAGCCGCTCGGCGACGCGGCGGGGCAGCGGCAGGTGCGCGAACTCGCCGCGCACTGCGCCGTCCGGTCCCATGGGCCGGGCGGTGAACCGGGAGACCGTCGCGAGCTGGAAGGTCTCGCGCCCGTGCGAGGCCAGCAGGGCGATCTCGACGACCTTGCGGGTGCCGTCCGCGAGGCGGGCGAGCTGGATGATGACGTCGACGGCGGAGTTGATCTGGTCCTGCAGCGCCGCGAACGGCACCTCGACCTCCGACATGGAGGCCAGCGTCTGGAGCCGCATCAGCGCGTCCTCGGCGCTGTTGGCGTGCACGGTCGCCAGCGATCCGTCGTGGCCTGTGGACATGGCCTGGAGCATGTCCAGGGTCTCGCCGCCGCGCACCTCGCCGACGATGATGCGGTCGGGGCGCATGCGCAGCGAGTTGCGGACCAGGTCGCGGACGGTGACCTGGCCCTTGCCCTCGACGTTGGGCGGCCGGGTCTCCAGCCGGATGACGTGGCTCTGCTGGAGCTGGAGTTCGGCGGCGTCCTCGACGGTGATGATCCGCTCCCGCTCGGGGATGAGCGCCGAGAGGGCGTTGAGCAGTGTGGTCTTCCCGCTGCCCGTGCCGCCGGAGACGATGACGTTGAGACGGGCCCGGATGAAGCCGGACAGCAGCGCCAGCATGTGCTCGTCCAGGGTGCCGAGACCGATGAGTTCGCCGAGCGTGTAGGCGCGGGGGAACCGGCGGATGGTGAGGGTGGCGCCCGTCAGCGACAGGGGCGGGATGATGACGTTGACCCGTTCCCCGGAGGGCAGCCGGGCGTCCACCATGGGGTTCGACTCGTCCACGCGCCGGTTGACGGTGGAGACGATGCGTTCGATGGTCTGCATCAGCTGCTCGTCGGAGGCGAAGCGGACGGGTACCTGCTCGACCCGGCCGCCGCGCTCGACGAAGATCTGGTCGGGACCGTTGACCATGATCTCGGTGATGGAGCCGTCCTCCAGCAGCGGCTCCAGTACCCCCAGCCCCAGCGCCTCGTCGACGACACGGCGGATGAGCAGTGTCCGGTCGCCGGTGGCCAGCACCGGGCCCTCGCGACTGATGAGGTGGCCCAGTACCCGCTCCAGGCGGGCCCGCCGTTCGGCCGGGGTCAGCGCCGACATCTCGGCGAGGTCGATCTCCTCCAGCAGCTTGGTGCGGTAGGTCGCCACCAGGTGGCCGGTGGGGTCCGCCGGTGCCCCGTGCGCCCCCGCGGCGCCCTCGGGCCCCTGGTGTGCGGTGACCGCGGTGATCCGGGAGCGCAGACTCATCGTTCCCCCTCGCTCGCGTACCCGATCCCTGTCGCTGCGGCTGCCGCCGTCCGCGCGCGGGCCTCGACCGCTGCCGTCCGCGCGCGGGCCTCGAGCACTGCCGCCGCCGTCCGCATGCCTGTCTCGGCCGCTGCCGCCGCCGTCCTCGTACGGGCCTCGGCCGCTTCCGCCGCCGTCCTCGTACGGGTCTCGACCGCTGATGCCGCGCCTGCTCGGCGGTGCGTTGCGCTCATGCGTCGCCGTCGCTCGGCATCGTCGCGGACCTGGACGCCTCGCCCAGACTGTCGACGCCCGGGATCAGGGAGGGGATGGTCACCGTGGCGGTGACCTCCACCTCGTCGCCCCCGTCGGACAGGGCGAAGCTGCTGCGGCGCGCCGTCCAGTCGGACATGGCCGCCCGCCCGCTCGCCTGGTACCGGTCGGCGATCTCCTCCTGCGAGGCCACCCTGGCCGCCGCCCGCGCCCCCGTGCCCGCCTGCTGGACGGCGTAGCCGACGATGCCCAGCTGGATGGCGGCCATCGCCACGAGCAGCAGCAGCGGCAGCATCCCGGCGAACTCCAGGGCACTGGACCCCCGATCGGGTCCCCGGGCGCCGTGGTCCCGGCCGGTCGGGTCGGCGAAGCCCCGGGCCCCGCGGGGCCGCTCGCGCCGTCTCATGCCGCCTCACCCCTCCTCCGCCGCGCCCGCCTCGCCGCCGACGGTGAACGGCAGACCCGCCGCGCCGGGGAAGAGGATCGGGGTGCGCAGATCGACGTTCGCCTTCCACACCGTGCCGCCGCGGCTGCAGCTGACCGAGGCGCCCTCGCGCCACTTGGCGGGCAGATGGGCGCGGGCAGCGGACTCGCACGCCGCCTGCGGGTCGTCGTAGGCGGCAGCCGCGGTGGCGGCGCGGGCGGCCTCGTCCGCGGAGTTGCCCGCCAGGGTGAAGGTGTAGCCGATCAACACGCACTGCCACAGCAGGGCGAGGGTCAGCAGCACGACGGGTGCCATCCCGGCGAACTCGACGGACAGCGAACCTCGCTCGCCCTCCTGCCGGATACGGGGCGCGATCCGGCGCCGTACGAACCCGCCGGGGGCCGGGTCCGACGGGGAGCGGGCAGGGCCCGGCCCCGGTCCGGGAGTGCCCTGGCCGTCGAGGGCAGAGCCGCCCGGCGGCAGCGCGTGCCGTGGCCGGTGCCCGGCCGGCGCGCCGCCGCCGGGGCCGGTCACCGCGCCTGCGGCGCCGTCCGTGCCCTGGGCGCCGCTCCTGTTCTGCCGCCGCCCGATCCCCCGCCCCGACGGCCCAGGAAGCTGTCCGGTCTGCCCCTGGGCCGGTGCGGTGAGGCCGAGTTCTCCCGCGAGCCCCCACAGCGCCTGGCGCACGCCGCCCTTGGGGTCGAGGTCCTGCATCCGTCCCGCGTCCAGCGCGGACTGGAGTTCCCTGAAGTGGGCGGGCACGCTCGTACGCGCCACCGGGGTGCCGGTGATCCGGGCGACGAGCTGCGGCTGGATCTCGCTGTGCCGCGAGGCGCGGTTGACGACGGTCAGCGTCTCCTCGGCCTTGCGGATCTGCAGCCGGTCCCACAGCCGCACCATGCGGGTGGCGCCGCGCACGGCGATCACGTCGGGGGTGGTCAGCAGCAGCGCCGCGTCGGCCGCCTCGATCGCGGCGGCGTTCCCCGCGTGCATCTGGGTGCCGCAGTCCACGACGACGACCTCGTAGCGGGAGCGCAGCGCGGCCACGAGCTGCCGGGCGGCCCGCTCGTCCACCTCCTCGCCGCGTTCCCCCTCGCCCGGGGCCAGCAGCAGCCCCAGGCCCGTCTCGTGCGGATACACGGCGTCCTGGAGGACACGCGGCGACAGGTCCCTGATCCCGGCGAGGTCGACGACGGAGCGGCGGAAGCGCACGTCCAGGTAGGAGGCGATGTCACCGGCCTGGAGATCCAGGTCCACCAGTGCCGTCTCGCGTCCGGACGCGCGGGCGGCGAGCGCGAGCTGGACGGCGGTCAGTGTGGTGCCGACCCCGCCCTTGGCCCCGGTCACGGTCACGAGCGTGCCGCCGCCGGGGCCGCCGAAGCCGTACGGGTCCGCGCCCTGTCCCCGCTCGTAGCCGCCGCCCAGGTGGCGGCGCACCCCGCGCGCCCAGGTGGCGGCGGCGGTGACCCGTGCCTCCAGCTCGTCGTAGGCCAGCGGCAGCCCGGCCACGCCGCGGGCTCCGGCGTCCATGGCCGCCGAGTACAGCCGCGGGCTGGTGTCCTGGGTGGCCAGGACGACCCCCACGGCGGGGAACTGGAGCGCGACCTGGCCGATCACCTCCAGCGCCGAGGCCGGGCCGATCAGCTCGTGGACGAGGACGACCTCGGGCAGCTCGGCCGGCGCCTCCTCCGCCTGCCGCGCCAGGACGTCCAGGAGCCGGGCCGAGTCCACGGCCGGCGGCAGCGGGTCGCTGTCGGGCAGCTGGCTGAGCAGCGTGACCAGCGAGCGGGCGGCGTCCGGGTCGCTGACGGCCGGCTGGATGCGGATGTCCATGGGACCTCACTCGTCTCCGGGGAGCGTGTAGATGCGGTCCTCCTCGGGGACCTGCCCCTCGTCGCCGGGCGCGACGAGGGCGAGCCGGACGTGTTCGGCGAACGACTCGGCGTAGGCGACGCGTTGGGCGTTCTTGGTGGAGAGCGCGAACGTGATCGGCACGCCCTCGCGCTCCCGGCGCCGGGTGCGGTCGTCACGGTCGCCGTCGTCGTCGAGCGGGGTCAGCTCGCCCACGTCGATCACCCTGACGCGGCTGACGAGGAGCCGGGACTCCGACGGTGTCTTGGCCCGCTCGCCGCCCCGGCCGGACTCCTCGCGCTGCTCGCCCTCGAACGTCGCGTAGACGTTGACGCGGTCGCCCGGGTTGATCTTTCCGGCGACCCCCGTCTCGGCGTCGATCATGATCGCGAGTTCCTGCTCGCCCTCCTTGAGCTCGGGCCGCCTGGCCATCATGTCCGACTGGAGCAGCGACCCCTTCTCGAGCGGGTTGACCGCGATCTTGCGGCGGATGTCACCCAGGTCGGTGACGGCGGTCTCGGGCAGCCAGCGCTCGGGCATCGATATCCGCTCCAGCTGCGAGGCCTTGAGCGCCTCGTAGGCGGGCACGTCCTGCTTCAGCTTGTAGGCCGTCACCTCGTCGCCGACCTTGGCCTGGACGTCCCGGACGACGGCCAGCACCCCGGCGAACGCGGCGAGGGCGCACAGGAGCGAGAGGACGAGGAGGAGGACGCCACGGCGCTGGCGTGAGTTCATGGACGGATACCTCGGGGATCGGCGACGACGGGGCGCTCGCCCGCGCAGTGTCCTGCGCCCCCGCGCCCGGACGGCGGCGCGACGGGCGACGACGCGGGGGACGGTGGCGGCGTGGGGGACGGTGGCGGCGCGGCAGCCGGTGGCGGCGCGGCAGCCGMGGGCGGCGA
>NZ_JASKYT010000342.1:0-7658 GCF_041028275.1 Streptomyces sp. PU-14G | reverse complement strand
GGCCAGGGCAGGCGCGTGGGCAGGGGTAGAGGCCGGGGCGTGGACGGGGGGTGCGCCCTGGCCGTCCTCTCGGTGGGGTTTTTCAGCCGACCGGCTCACGCGCCGCCACCCCACTCGTGCAGCACGTCCGGGTCTCCCTGCGCACGGACACGGCCGTCCTCGAGGACGACGACGTGGTCGGCCACCGCGTGGACGAGTTCCGCCTGGTGGGTGGCGAGCAGGAGCGCGACTCCGTCGCCCTTCTCGCCGCGCAGGAGTTCGGCGAGCCGGGCGCGCGCCGCCGGGTCGAGTCGTTGTTCGGGCTCGTCGAGGACGAGCAGGTCGCGCGGGCGGACAAGGGCCGCGGCCAGTTGGAGTGCCTGGGTCTGGCCCGAGGAGAGCGCGGAGGGGAGCTGGTTCGCGTGGCCGCTCAGCCGGCGGTCCGCCAGCACCTGGTCGATCCAGCCGTCCGCGTCGGCCACGTCGTGGGCGAGGGTGATGAGTTCGAGGTGTTCGCGGACGGTCAGGTCCGGGTAGAACGCCACGGTGTCACCGGCGACGGCGACGCGGGCACGTACCTCGGGGTCGTCCTCGTCGACGGGTCTGCCCTCGAACAGGGCTGTGCCCACCGTGGGTTTGTCCCGGCCGCAGGCCAGGCGCAGAAGTGTCGATTTGCCCGATCCGTTGTGTCCGAACAGGGCCGTGCACGTGCCCGGTGACACGTCCAGGTCCATGGGGTGGAGGGCCTGCCGTTCGCCGAAGCGGCGGCCGACGCCGGTGAGTCTCAGCAGCGGCTGCTCACGGGCGCGCGCGGCGCCGCGCTCCTGGCCGTGCCCCGCCTCGTCCTTCCCTGCATGCGCCATGGTGCCCGCGTCACTCCCTCTCACGGCCGGGACGGTGCGGGTTTTCCTGGCCAGGGCGGTGCGGGTTCTCGTCGCCAGGACGGTGCGCGGCGTGGGCCCGTCGGTGCAGGGCGTAGACGGTGACGTCGTGGCCGAGGAAGTGGTCCTCGCGCTGCGGGGTGAACCCGAGCCGCTGGGCGACCCTTGCCGAGGCCGTGTTGGCCGGGTCGATCATGGAGGTGAAGTAGGGCACGTCCAGGCGCTGGAACCCCCACTCGACGCAGGCTCGTGCGGCCTCGGTGGCGTATCCGTGGCCCCAGGAGGAACGCCGGAAGGTCCAGCCGGCCTCGACCTCGTCGAAGACCTCCCAGTAGTTGAGGCCGCAGCGTCCGATGAACTCCCCGGTGTCCTTCAGTTCGACGGCGCACAGCCCGTGTCCGCGCTCCGCCCACTGGCGCTCGATCTCGGTCAGACGTTCGTTCGCCTGCGCGCGGGTGAATGTCGGCACGAAGCGGGTGACTTCGGGGTCGGCGTGCAAGGTGACCAGAAGGTCCACGTCGTCGCGGGTGAGCGGTCGCAGCGTCAAGCGCTCCGTCTCGATGACGGCGGGCTCGCGCCGGCGAGCGGGGGAAGGACTGTTGTTCGGGCCCATGCCCGCATGATCGCAGATCACGGGTTGCGGCCGGCCTCCGCCCGGGTCTGCCGGCGGTCTCTCCTCGATGTCCCGGACGCCCCGCCAGACCCTGGCTGTCCTGCCGGTCTCACACTGTGTGACCGGGACCGAGTGCGCGGGCGAAGGCGTGAAGGGCGGTGAAGTCCGCGTCGCGCAGGCCTGCTCGGGGGTCGACGTGGCGCAGCAGCGCCGGGGCGTCGTGCCGGCTGGCCACGAAAGCGCGGTCGGCCTCACCGACCTCGTCGTCCACCCAGGCGAAGGGCCGCCCGGCGGCGTGACCGACCAGGTGGCTCGTCTTCCAGTAGGTTCCCTCCTGCCCCTCGCCGAACAGCGCGGGCCACTCCACGACCGGCAGGTGGGGAAGGCCGAGGACGGGTGCGAGGTGCACGTTGGCGTCCTCGCCCCAGGTGGTGGCCCACACCAGGTCGTACGGTCCGCTCAGTTCGAGGAGCCGGGGGCCGTGTGCGGGGTTGAGCCACACGCGCAGCGCCGGTACGGCGTCCGGAGGGGCACCGGCGTGCAGGGCGACCCAGCTGTCGGGCTTCATCCGGTGCGCCGTGTACCCGGCGGGCCGCCGCTCGGGCTTCGCGGCCCACGGGTTGAGCGGGCCGTCGACGTCCAGGTAGAGGAGTGGGCGACTCATCGGGGCATCCTGTCAGCAGCCGGGGGGACGGGGCGGGAGGCGGCGCGGAGTGCGTCTTCGGCGGCGGGATGCGAGCGGTCCGGTGACGGAAGGGTTCCGTGTCAGTACCGGACGTCATACTCCTGTCACAGCCCCGCGTTCGGCGCTGACCGGCCCGAGGGCTGGTTGGTTAACCTTCGAAGGCAGCGCATCGCGGGTGACGTGGTGTGTGGACGGGACGGGGAGGGGACGTCGATGCCGGAGGCTCGGGGGAGCTCCGAAGGAAGCCGGACGCCGGGGTTGCGTCCGCGGCGGCTGGTCAACGACGGCGACGCCGGTGAGGGGGAGCGCCGACCGCGCGGTCCTGCGGCGTTCAGGGCCCGCTGTGCGGCGCTGGTGGCGTCCGCCTGGGCGGCCGTGCGCCCCAGTCGCCGCCGGGCGACGGGCTACATCGCACTGTGTTCGGTGGGCGCGCTCGTCGGCACGTCCGTCGTCGTCGGTTCGGGCAAGGCGGGTGCGGTGCCCGACCTCTCCGACATCGGTGCCTGGCTGACCAGTTCCCGTACCGGTGAGGCCGCGCACGCCAACGGGTTGACCGGTGACGTGGACGGCAAGGTGAAGCTGCCCGGCATGGGCGATCATCCGGTCTCCATCTCGCAGGACGGCAAGACGGTACTGGTGCTGGACGAGAAGACGGGGAAGCTGGTGCGGATCGATCCCTCGCAGCTGACCGCGGAGCAGTCCTCGCGCTACGGCTCCGGGCTCCAACTGGTGTCGGGGGGCTCGTACGCGTACCTCGTCGACCCGGTCAAGGCGCAGGTACAGCGCATCGATCCGGTACGCACGACGCCTCTCGGCGGCCCGGTGGACCTGGGCTCGGGGCCGCTGGGCAAGGCCGTCGCCGATCCCAAGGGGACGCTGTGGGTTCCGGTGCCGGGCAAGGGCACGGTCGTACCGTTCCCGCGCGGCAAGGAGGGCGACGCCATCAAGGTGGGCGCCAAGAGGGGGAAGCCCTCCACCTTGATGATGACCCTGGCCGACGGCCGCCCGGTGGTCACGGACACCAAGGGCGGCACGGTGGCGGTGTTGAAGCGTACGGGGGTGGGGTTGCGTTTCAAGCTGCCGTCCGGCGTCTCGGAGGCTCCGGCGGGGTCGGTCCTGGTCCCGTCCTCGACGGCCGGCGACGTGGTGCCGGTGCTGGCCCGCGAGTCGGGTCGCATGACGCTGGTCAACACCCGTACGGGCTCGCTGTTGAGCGCGTCCCTGGGCGCGGGCAGCCACGAGTACGGCACCCCCCAGGTGCTCGGTTCGAAGGTGTACGTACCTGACCACTCCAACGGCACGTTGAAGGTGTACGACACCGAGGCTGCCGCGATCACCGAGCCGGTGAAGGTGACCGGCAAGCGCGGAAAGCTGAGCCTGTTCGTGCGCGACGGCCTGCTGTGGGTCAACGACGAGGACAACGCGACCGCCGTGGTGATCAACTCCTCCGGTCACGTCAACCGCGTCCACAAGTACGACACGGATGTGCCCTCGGGGCGCAAGCCGCGCGAGGACGCGCCTTCGGGCGATGACGGCGAGCGTGACCCGGCGCCGGGCCAGGACGCGCCCGACTCCGTGCCGGAGGGCCCCTCGGACCCCGGCAGGGACGAGACGCCGTCCGGACCGGATGCGCCCGCGCGCAAGCCGGACAGGGGCGGTGAGCCGGACGAGGAAGCGCCCGGACGGAAAGAGCCGAAGAAGCCGCAGGAGTCCGAACAGCCCGGCGAGGGCGAGGGGAAGCCGAAGGTGCGGCCACCCGGCACGCCGCAGGCCCAGTCCGGCGCGGGCGTCATCAGGATCTCCTTCGCCCCCTCGCCCGGCGTGAAACCGACGGGGTACCGGCTGGAGGGGGCGCCACCCGGCGCCGAGGTGAAGCCGGCGAAGGTCGGTGCGAACGGGCCGTTCACCTTCGAGGTGCGGGGCGGCTCCTGCGCCCAGCAGTACAGCTTCTCTGTGGAGGCCGAGTTCTCGGACGGGCAGAAGGCCGAGTCGGGCCGCAGCGTTCCCACCCGGCCGTGCGTGGCCCCCGGCGCCCCGCAGAAGGTCGAGTACGCCTTCCCGCAGGGCGGCAAGGGCATCAACCTGACGTGGCAGGCGCCGGGCAATGCCGGCAGCGGCACCCAGTACACCGTCACCGGCGGGAAGCAGCCGAAGACCACGTCCGCGACGAAGGCGCAGCTGACCGGGCTGGCCAACAACCGCACGTACAACGTGACCGTCGCGGCGACCAACGCGGCCGGGTCGGGAGGAAGCACGGCCGTGTCGGTGAATCTCTCCCACCCGCTGAACCGCAGGATCACCGACAACGCCGACGACGGCGAGGAGGTCGGTATCCGCACCCAGCCGAGCACCAAAGAGGGCACACGGCTCGGCCAGGTACCGGCCGGTGAGACCCCGATGTTGAAGGTCATCTGCCAGGTCGAGGGGACGCCCGAGGTCCACGACACCTACGGGTGGAAGAGCGCCGTGTGGGACCGCATCGAGTGGGACGGCAAAACCGGCTACGTCAGCGATCTGTGGGTGGACACCAGCAAGCACAAGGATGGCGAGTTCTCACCGGAGGTCTGGAAGTGCGACTAGAACCGCAGCATCCGGCTGCCCCGTCCGCGTCGCGGGAGTCCGTCGCGCTGCTCGCCCAGTGCTTCCACGCTCTCGGCGACAACGTCGAACGCGTCGTCAAGGGCAAGCGCGAGACCGTCGAGCTGGCGCTGGTGTGCCTGTTCTCCGAGGGGCACCTGCTGATCGAGGACGTGCCCGGCACCGGCAAGACGACGCTGGCGCGCTGCCTGGCGGCCTCGCTGGAGGCCAGTTGGCACCGCGTGCAGTTCACACCCGACCTGCTGCCCTCGGACATCACGGGGGTGACGATCTACCGCCAGAACACCGGTGCGTTCGAGTTCCTGCCGGGCCCGGTGTTCGCCAACATCGTGCTCGGGGACGAGGTCAACCGGGCCTCGCCCAAGACCCAGTCGGCGATGCTGGAGGTGATGGAGGAGCGGCAGGTCACCGCGGACGGCCGCACCCATCCGGTGCCGCGCCCCTTCATGGTGATCGCGACGCAGAACTCGGTGGACATGGGCGGCACGTATCCGCTGCCGGAAGCCCAGTTGGACCGCTTCCTGATGCAGGTGACCCTCGGCTATCCGGATCACGCCTCCGAGGTCGCCGTCCTGTCGGGTGCCGCGTCGCAGTCCGGGCAGCCCGGCATCGAACAGCTGCCGACCATCGCGACGGGCCAGCACATCGCGGAGTTCGTGCAGGTGGCCCGGCAGATCCAGGTGGCGCCGCAGTTGTACGACTACCTGGTGCGGGTGGTGGCGGCCACCCGGGCGCTGCCTGAGGTGCGGCTGGGCGCGAGCCCGCGCGGCTCCGTGGCGCTGCTGCGCGCCGTGCGGGTGCGGGCCGCTTCGCAGGGGCGTACGTACGCGCTGCCGGAGGATGTGAAGGCGCTGGCGGAGCCCGTGCTGGCCCACCGGCTCATCCTGACCCCCGAGGCCGAGCTGAGCGGGCGCGGTGGGGCCGACGTCATCGCGGAGGCGCTGGCCACGGTTCCCGTCCCGCAGGCGGGAGCCCCTCTCTGATGCTGTCGCCGACGGGTTGGGGGGCACTGGTCGGCGGCGCGGCACTCCTGGGGGCCGGGTACGGGTTCGGCTATCCGGAGGCGGCGGTCCTCGGGCTGGCCTGCGTGCTGGCGGTGGGTGTGGCCCTGGTGTGGACGGGGCGTTCGCCGCGGCTGTCGGCGCGCCGCCGGGTCACGCCGCGGAAGGTGGCGCGGGGCGACCGTGCCGAGGGTTTCGTCGCCCTCACCAACACCGGGGGACGCAGCCGCCGGGGTCTCGATCTGACCGACCGGTGCGGCGAGTCGCCGCTGACGTTGCGCGTACCGGCGCTCGCCGCCGGCACGGAGCACACCGTGCGCTACCCGCTGCCGACGCAGCGGCGCGGTCGCATCGCGCTGGGGCCGCTGCGGCTGGAGCGTACGGATCCGCTGGGCCTCTCCCGCCGGGTGCGGGTGTTCGGGCCGCGCGAGGGCGGTACGGACACGCTGCTGGTGCGGCCACGGGTGTGTCCGCTGCCGGTCCTGCCGTCGGGAACGGCGCACCATGTGGAGGGGCCGACGTCGGACACCGCGGACGAGGGGTCGTTGACCTTCCACGCCCTGCGCGAGTACGTGCTGGGGGACGATCTGCGCCGGGTGCACTGGCGCTCCTCGGCCCGCACGGGGACGCTGATGGTCAAACAGCTGGTCGACGTCTCCCTGCCGCACACCACGGTGGTGCTGGACACGCGCGCGGTGGCCTACCGCACCGAGGACGCTTTCGAACTGGCGGTGGACTGTGCCGCGTCCGTGGCGTTCGCCGCGGCCCGCTCCAACTTCCCCGTGGACGTGATCGGCGAGGCCGGTCCCCTCCTGCGGACGGACGGGGCGGGCGGCGGCGACGCCGAGGCGCTGCTGGACCGGCTCGCGCTGGTGCAGCGTTCCGCACACGCCTCGGCGGCCGGGGCGTTCGACGAACTGGAGCGGGCCCGGCGCCGCGGCTCCCTCGTCGTCATCACCGGTACGGGCGACACCAGGGGCCTCGGGGCGCTGGAGCGGGTGCGCCGCCGCTTCGACCGGACGGTGGTGCTGCGTACGGGCGCCGGAACGGACGGGGCTGAGGCGGAGCCGCAGGGTCTCGGCAGCGACGTCCCGCAGTTGCGGGTGACCGGTCTGGATGTCCTGCCGGCCGCCTGGCGTCGGGAGGCGGCGCGATGAGTCCCGCGTCGACACCGCGCCCCGCCGCCGGGGCGTCGACACCACGCCCCGCCACCGCCACCGCCGGCGCGCGGCCCGCAGGGCACGACGGCCCGTCCTGGGCGCCGCCACGCCCGGCTGCTCCGGACTCGGCCACCGGGGCATCTCCCGGTGTCCTGCCGCCGCAGCGTTCGTTGGAAGCGGAGGGCGACGCCGGTGGTGGCGGCCGGGCTGCGGGCACGCCGCCCGCGCGGCACCGCCTCTCTCCGGCACGCCGCGCGGCGTCTGCGCTGCCCGTCGCCGGAATGCTGGCCTGCGCGGGGCTGGGCTTCCACCGGGTCTTTCCCGTGGGGTCGCTGGTGCCGGTGCTGGCGGTGGCCGTGCCGGTCCCGATGGCGGTGGCGGCCGGCCTGTATCTGGGGCAGCGCCGCAGAGGGCGCGCGGCGCCGCTCTGGCCGTCGCTGGTGCTGAACGTCGTGGTGTGGCTGGTGGTGGTGTGCGCGACGCTGTTCCGTGGCGAGGCGTCCGTCGGGCTGCCGACGGGCGAGGCGGTGGCGAAGGTGTGGGCGGCGCTGCTGGACTCGCCGCACGCGATCCTCACGACGATCCTGCCCGCGCCCTCGGGCGCCGACTTCCTCGTGCTGCCGCACGCGGTGGTGTGGCTGGCGTCGCTCACCGCCACGGAGTTGGCGCTGCGTACCCGGGGGCCGCTGCTGCCCGCGGTGCCGCCCGTGCTGGCCTTCGGCTTCCCGCTGGTGCTGGGGG
>NZ_JASKYT010000341.1:0-6915 GCF_041028275.1 Streptomyces sp. PU-14G | reverse complement strand
GCCCYGCGGGACCGCGGCCCCGCTGCCCCGCGGTCCCGCACCCTCCGCTCAGTCCAGTAGCGGCGCGACCTGTTGTGCGTAGAGCTCCAGTTGGTCGGTCAGCTCGTCCGCCGAGCGGGAGCGGAACCGCAGCTGGACCTGGGTGACGCCCAGGGCCTGGTACGCGCGCAGGGACTCGGCGATCGCGCCGGGTTCACCCGTCAGGGTGCGGCGGCCGACGTCCCAGGTGGCGCGGCCCACGTACAGCGGCTCCGCGATGGCGCCGACGGTGAAGGGCTCCCCTTCCAGGCCCGCCTCTCCGCGCAGCCGCCTGATGCGGTCGATCTTCGCCGACAGCGCTTCCCTCGGGTCTCCCTGGGGCAGCCACCCATCGCCGCGCAGGGCCGCACGGCGGACCGCCGCGGGCGAGGAGCCGCCGACCCACAGCGGCGGTCTGGGCCGCTGTGCGGGGCGGGGTTTCTGTCCCAGCTCCGCGAAGGAGAAGCGGGCGCCCTGCCAGGCGGGGAACTCGTCAGGCCCGAGGGCCGCTTTGAGCGCGTCCACCGTCTCGTCGAGCACTGCCCCGCGTGCGGCGAAGTCGGCCCCCAGCGCTTCGAACTCCTCGCGTACGTGTCCGGCGCCCACGCCGAGGATCAGGCGCCCTCCGGAGAGGTGGTCGAGGGTGGCGTACTGCTTGGCGGTCGCCAGCGGGTGCCGCAGGCCGACGACGGCGACGTGGCTGAGCAGCGCCGTCCGTTCGGTGGCCGCGGCCAGAAAGGAGAGGGTGGCGACCGGGTCGTACCACACCGTGCTCATGGCGCCGGCGAGTCTGCGCGGTATCGCCACGTGGTCGCAGCAGGCGAGGTAGGCGAAGCCGTGCCGATCCGCGGTGCGGGCGACGGACAGAAGTTCGCCGGGCCCCGCGGTGGCCTCCCAGGGTTCGGCGTAGAGGGTGCTCTGCGACTGGACCGGCAGCTGTATCCCGTACGACAGCCGCCCTGAGGGATAGGTCAGCACACCCCCCATGGTCGTAGCTGACGACCCGTCAGGCAAGAGGGGCGAACGGAAGTCCGAAAACAGCTGACGCGCGCTCACATCGCCGGTCAGCGGCCCGTCGTGCGGATTTGCTTCCAGCAACAGAGAGGGTGTATTCCGCATACGGCTGCGCGATGAGCGCCGCTGAGGGAACATGGCGACACCGCTGTTCCCTGATCGGTCCCGGCGGGACGGATCAGACCGCACGACAACCCAATCGCTCAAGGACGCCGATGACCGAGATACCGGTGGCGCTGCTCGTCACCCTGTCCGTGGGGACGGCGGCCGCCGTGGCGCTCGCCCTCCTGCTGGCGCGTTCGATGCGGGAGGCGAGGCGGTCGCGTCAGCGCTCCGCCGTCGCCGAGAAGGACCTCCAGGACGCCATGCGCCACCAAGCGGCCCTCGCCGCACGCGCACAGGCCGTCGAAGCCGAGGTACGGCACCTGGCGGGCGCCCGCATCCCGGACCTGGCCGCGGCACTGGCCCACCCGAACGTTCCCGTCCGCGGCGTCGCCGACCCCGCCTTCCGGGGCACCGACCTGGACCGCTCGCTCGCCTCGGTGCTGGACCAGGTCGGCGACGCGGTCACCAAGGAGCGGCTGCGCGTGGACGGTGCGGCGCAGTCCGCGATGCGCGGCGCGACCACCACCATCCAGGCGCTCCTCTACCAGTTGCAGACCCGCCTGCAGACGATGCAGGAGCGCTACGACGACCCGTTCGTCGCCGAAGACCTGCTGGGCGCCGACTTCCTCAACGAGCAGGCGATCCGCCGCATCCAGGCCACCGCCATCGTCTGCGGCGCCTGGCCCGGGCTGACCCGGCAGAACTCCCACATGGGCGACGTCGTCGTCGGCGCCATGTCCCGCCTGGTCGGCTACGCGCGCGTCCAGGTCACCAACCAGCTGCGCGACCCGGTGGGCATCGTGGCCCGCGCCGTGGAGCCGGTGGCGGTCGCGCTGACCGAGCTGATGGCCAACGCGCTGCACTACTCGCACCCCGAGCTCCCCGTCGCCGTCACCATCCAGCAGGGCAACCGGGGAGCCTCGATCATCGTCGACGACGCGGGCGTCGGGATGCACGGGGAGGAGATGGAGCGCGCCCAGCGCATGATCACCGGGGAGGAGGTGCTGCTGCTGACCGAGCTGGGCGACCCGCCCAGGACGGGCCTGGCCACGGTGGGCCAGCTCGTCAAGCAGTACGGCTTCACCGCCTCCATAGAGACGTCCCCCTACGGCGGTGTGCGCGCCATCGTGCACATCCCGGGCGAGACGCTGCTGACGCTGCTCGACGAGGAAGAGCAGCCGATGTCCCCCATGGCCCCCGTGCCGCGCGGCGGCKCGMRCGGCCCGCCGCCCGYCCGGAGCCCGCGGCGAGTCCGCGCCCCCCACCCCCGCGAAGAGCGTCACCAGTCTGGGGAGTGACGTCGCCACGAACTGCCCGTGTGCGACGGCTTGCCCGTCCTTGCCGGACAGTTCGATCGAACAGGAGTGGAGACGGTCTCCCACGGCGCTCGCGTATCCGACGAGCTCGCCGCGGCGCGGTGCGAGCCGCATCCCGGGAACGCGGCACGCGGGCCGTCCTTCCGGGTAGATCTCCTCGCCGGGTGCCGTCCGTACGGGGGCCGTGATCCGTGTGGGCTCTCCCTTGGCGCAGCCCGCCTCCTCCCGGGCCGTCCGGGCCAGGGCCAGCAGCAGGTGGGCGACTTCACGTTCCGAGTCGAGGTACGACGCGTCGCCCTCCGACCGCACGGTGACGACCATGGGCGCGTTCCCGCTGTCGCACTCCTCGGGCAGCACGAGCGTGCCGCGGTCCCTGCCCACGACGCCGGGGAGCCCCTCCGGCAGTGGCACGGTGCTCGCGTGCAGCGCCTCGGCCAGCCATGCCCGGCGCGGGTCGCCCGTCGAGTGGGGCGGCGGGCCGACCCGGGCCACCAGCCGGTGGCCGCCGGCCTCCCCCCGTATCCGGGACGGCTGCCCGTTCACGCTGGTGTCGGGGGACTTCATCTCCTCCGTCCCGGGCACACCGAACGCCACGACGCAGGTGGCCTGCTCACCCCGTTCCGGTACGCCCGACTCCTCGGCCACCCGTGCGAAGTCGTCACCGAGCACCTGCGGGCCGCTGTCCTTGGTCCAGGCGCCCCAGCAGTAGCTCTCCTTCGCGAACGGGCCGGTCCGCGTCGCCCACGCCGTCAGCGTCGCGCCGCCGCCCAGCACCGCGAGCGCCAACACCAGCGCCAGCGCCAGCGGCACACGGTGCCGAGGTGTCCGCACGCTCTGGGCCACGCTGCTCCCCTTTCCCGTCGTTCCGCCCCGTCCCCGTCCTCGTCCGTCCCCGCCCCGTGTCCCTTGTCCCTCGGGGCCCACGCGGCCCGTTCGGCGAGCGAGGCGGATGAGGCGGACGAGGGCGTGGACGGGGACGTGGGCGTAGGCGAGGGCGACGGTCCGAGGAGACTACCTACCGTGAACGCGTGTTCGGGCAGGTGGGCGGGGTGGCACCCGTTGCGTCCCGCCCAACGTCAGCGACTTCCTCCCTCGTGGCCACCTCGCGGTGGTCCCGCAGCATGATCCGGCCCCCGTGCCCTACGACTTGCGGGCCAGGTCCGGCTGAGAGGAGAGGGCGATGTGCCGGGAGTGCCGACCGGCACATGATCGGCGGTGGCGTGCCCGGCCGGGCACGGGCCACGGGCCACGCACAGGAGGAGAGATGAACAGGCGCGGCAAGGCGGCACTGTGTGCGGCGGCGGTAGCGGGGGCACTCGGGCTCAGCCTGACGGTCGCGCCGTCGGCTTCGGCGATCATCGGGGGACACGACGCCACCTCGGAGTATCCGTTCATGGCGAGCGTGCGGAAGGACGGCCACCACTACTGCGGAGCCTCACTGATCGAGCGGGACTGGATCGTCACCGCCGGGCACTGCACGGTGAACGTCAAGCCCGAACAGCTGTCCGTGCGCGTCGGTGACCGGGATCGCACCAAGGGTGCCGAAGCGAAGGTCACCAAGGTCGTCGCGCACCCGGACTTCTCCTACGAGCCGTTCCGCAACGACGTGGCCGTCATGAAGCTGGACCATCCCGTGGACGCGGAGCCCATCGAGCTGGCCGCCGAGTCCGCACCGGCCGGCACCGACACACGCATCCTCGGCTGGGGAATGACCTGCGAGGACGGCAGCGAGTGCCCGAACCCGCCGATCCGGTTGCAGGAACTGGACACCAAGGTCGTGGCCGACGGCCGGTGCAGCGAGAACTTTCACCGGGGCAACGAGCTGTGCACGGACAGCCCCGAAAAGAACGCGCAGGCGTGCATACTCGACTCCGGCGGGCCGCTGATCAAGGGCCGCCCGGGGCATCGGAAACTGCTCGGGGCGACCAGTCGCGACGGCGACGCCGACCCGAAGTGCGCCACCGGGCCCGGCATCTACACCGACCTGACCGCCCACCGCGGCTGGATCGAACGGACCATCGCGAAGTGACCGGCGCAGCCACCGTCCGCCTGCCGGCGCGCGTGCGGCGGGGGCAGGCGGTCAGTCGCCGGTGTAGGCGGCGAGGTGCTCACCGGTGAGGGTGGAGCGGTCGGCGACGAGGTCGGCGGGGGTGCCTTCGAAGACGATCCGGCCGCCGTCGTGGCCTGCGCCGGGGCCGAGGTCGATGATCCAGTCGGCGTGGGCCATGACCGCCTGGTGGTGCTCGGTGACGACGACCGACTTGCCGGAGTCGACGAGCCGGTCGAGGAGCCCGAGCAACTGCTCGACGTCGGCGAGGTGGAGGCCGGTGGTCGGCTCGTCGAGGAGGTAGACGCCGCCCTTGTCCGCCATGTGCGTGGCCAGCTTGAGCCGTTGCCGCTCGCCGCCGGACAGGGTGGTGAGCGGCTGGCCGAGGCTGAGGTAGCCGAGGCCCACGTCGGCGAGCCGGTCGAGGATGCGGTGCGCGGCGGGGGTACGGGCCTCGCCGGTCGCGAAGAACGCGGCGGCCTCGGCCACCGGCATCGCGAGCACCTCGCTGATGTCGCGGCCACCGAGGCGGTGTTCCAGCACGGAGGCGTCGAACCGTTTGCCCTCGCACTCCTCGCAGGTGGTGGCGACGCCGGCCATCATCGCCAGGTCGGTGTAGAGGACGCCGGTCCCGTTGCAGTGGGGGCAGGCGCCTGCGGAGTTGGAGCTGAACAGCCCCGGTTTCACGCCGTTGGCCTTGGCGAACGCTTTGCGGACCGGGTCGAGCAGCCCTGTGTAGGTCGCGGGGTTGCTGCGCCGGGAGCCGCGGATCGTGGACTGGTCGATCGCGATCACCCCGGCGTCGGCGGCCTCCGGCGTCTTGACCAGCGACCCATGGAGGAGCGAGCTCTTGCCGGACCCGGCGACGCCGGTGACGACGACGAGCACGCCGAGCGGGATGTCGACGTCGACGTCGCGCAGGTTGTGCGCCGTCGCGCCGCGGATCGGCAGCCGCCCGGTGGGCGTCCGTACCTTCTCCTTGAGGGTGGCGCGGTCGTCGAGGTGGCGGCCCGTGAGGGTGTCGCAGGACCGCAGCCCCTCGACGGTTCCCTCGAAGCAGACGGTGCCGCCCGCCGTACCGGCGCCGGGGCCGAGGTCGACGACGTGGTCGGCGATCGCGATGGTCTCCGGCTTGTGCTCGACGACGAGGACCGTGTTGCCCTTGTCCCGCAGCCGCAGCAGCAGGTTGTTCATCCGCTGGATGTCGTGGGGGTGCAGACCGATCGTGGGTTCGTCGAAGACGTAGGTGACGTCGGTGAGCGAGGAGCCGAGGTGGCGGATCATCTTGACGCGCTGGGCCTCGCCGCCCGACAGCGTGCCGGAGGGGCGGTCGAGTGAGAGATAGCCGAGGCCGATCTCGACGAACGAGTCGAGCGTCTGCCGCAGCGTGGTGAGCAGCGGCGCCACCGAGGGCTCGTCGCGGTCGCGTACCCATGCCGCCAGGTCGCTGATCTGCATCGCGCAGGCGTCGGCGATGTTGATCCCGTCGATGCGCGACGATCTGGCCGCCTCGCTGAGCCGGGTGCCCCCGCAGTCGGGGCAGGCGGTGAAGGTGACCGCCCGGTCCACGAACTCCCGGATGTGCGGCTGCATCGCTTCCCGGTCCTTGGACAGGAACGACTTGCGGATCTTGGGGATGAGTCCCTCGTAGGTGAGGTTCACGCCCTCGACCTTCACCTTGACCGGCTCCCCGTGGAGGAAGTCGTGCATCTCCTTGTCGGTGAAGTCGCGGATCGGCTTGTCGGGGTCGAGGAAGCCCGACTCGGCGTAGGTTCGCACGGTCCACCAGCTGTCCGACTTCCAGCCGGGGATGGTGAACGCGCCCTCGGAGATCGACTTGGAGTCGTCGAACAGCTGGGTGAGGTCGATGTCGGTGACGGTCCCGCGGCCTTCGCAGCGCGTGCACATGCCGCCGGTGCGCGAGAAGGTCTGTTTCACCGTCTTCTTGGCGCCGCGTTCGACGGTGATCGCGCCGCTCGCCCGGACCGAGGGGACGTTGAAGGCGAACGCGTTGGGCGAGCCGATGTGCGGCTGCCCGAGCCGGCTGAAGAGGATGCGCAGCATCGCGTTGGTGTCGGTGGCGGTGCCGACGGTGGAGCGGGGATCGGCGCCCATGGGCTGCTGGTCGACGATGATCGCGGTCGTCAGCCCTTCGAGGACGTCGACCTCGGGCCGCGCCAGTGTCGGCATGAAGCCCTGGACGAAGGTGCTGTAGGTCTCGTTGATCAGCCGCTGCGACTCCGCGGCGATCGTGTGGAACACCAGTGAGCTCTTACCGGAACCGGAGACGCCGGTGAACACCGTCAGCCGGCGCTTCGGGATCTCGATGGTGACGTCCCTGAGGTTGTTCTCCCGCGCGCCGTGCACCCGGATCAGTCCATGGCTGTCGGCGGCGGACGGAGGCTGGGGCAGGGG